>DASQYE010000228.1:0-12903 GCA_035639355.1 Pyrinomonadaceae bacterium | reverse complement strand
AATGTGACGCTCAGCAATGCGGTCGGCGCTACGCTCGGCGCACAAAAGACTGCCGTCGTCACCATCGCGGATAACGACGCGCCGCCGAACATCACTGTTAATGACGTAACCGTCGCGGAGGGCAACGCCGGCACGGTCAACGCCGCCTTCACCGTCAGCCTCTCGGCCCCCAGCACTTCGACCATCACTGTCAAATATGCTACGGCCAACGGCACGGCCACGTCGCCTGCGGATTACACGGCCCAGACCAACACCCTGACTTTCGCCCCCGGCGAGACCACCAAGCCCGTCAACGTGGCGGTCAAAGGCGACGCGATTGACGAAGTTGACGAAAACTTTAAGCTCACTCTGAGCAATGCGACAAACGCCTTGATCGGCGATAGTCAGGGAGACGGTGTAATCACGGACGACGAGGTCACGCCCAAACTTTCCGTCAACGACGTGGAAGTATTCGAGGGCAACGGCGGTGCCGTGACCAATGCGGTTTTTAAGGTCAGCCTCTCGGGCCCGAGCGCCTCGACCATCACCGTCAAGTACGCGACGGCCAACGGTTCGGCCACCTCGCCTGCGGATTACACGGCCAAGACGAACACGCTCACCTTCAACCCCGGCGACACTTTCAAGAACGTGAGCGTCGAGGCCATAGGAGACACGCTTGACGAGTCGGATGAAGGATTTACGCTGAACCTGAGCAATCCGACCAACGCTTTGATTGACGATGGCCAGGGCAACGCCACGATCAAGGATAACGACGCGACGCCGACCGTATCGGTCAACGACGTGACCATTACGGAGGGCAACAGCGGGACGACCGATGCTGTCTTTACAGTGACCCTCTCGGCCGCGAGTGGTTTGGGCGTAAGCGTCGAGTACGCCACCGGTAATGGTACGGCGACGGCTCCGGGCGATTACATCTCCAAGACCAACACGCTCACCTTCAACCCTGGAGAGACAACCAAAACCATCAACGTGGCGATCAAAGGCGACACGCTTGACGAGTCCAACGAAACCTTCAATTTGAACTTGAGCAACCCGATCAATACTGGCATCGGCGACAATCAGGGCGTCTGCACGATCACGGATAACGACGCGACGCCGACCGTATCCATCAACGACGTGTCCGTCAAGGAGGGCAACAGCGGGACGATTGATGCTGTCTTTACAGTGACCCTCTCGGCCGTGAGCGGTGCGGACGTGAGCGTCAACTACGCAACCGCAAACGGCACGGCGGCGGCTCCCGTTGATTACCTGAGCAACAACAACGTCCTGGTCATTCCTGCGGGCCAGACCAGCAAGACCATTACCGTCAAGGTCAAGGGTGACGCCTCGCCCGAAGCTGATGAGGGCTTTACGGTCAATCTAAGCAACGCGGGCCCTGCCGCCATTCAAGACGGTGTAGGCGCGGGGACTATCCTCGACGACGATACGCCCGACCTACAGTTCAGCAAGGCGAGTTACAGCGTGTTCGAGCACGCGGGCTCGGTCAACATCACGGTCACGCGCACGGGAGGCAACCTGGCAACCGCGTCATCCGTTGACTACACGACGCAGGATGCCAGCGCGCTTCAGAAAGCGGACTTCAATATAGCGCTCGGCACGTTGAAGTTCGCTCCGGGCGAAACCACAAAGACCTTCTCCATCTTCATCACCAACGACGCCTACGTCGAAGGCTCCGAGAGCTTTTCGCTCCTGCTCAGCAATCCGGCGGGGGCAAACCTGGGCGCGACGCAGATGGCTATCGTCAACATTAGCGATAACGATAACCAGGCTACGAACGCCAACCCGATAGACTCCGTCGCCTTCTTCGTCCGCCAGCACTACGTTGACTTCCTCAACCGCGAGCCGGAGCCGTCAGGGCTCGCGGCCTGGAGCGAGATTCTCAACAACTGCGCCCCCGGTGATACGACCTGCGACCGCATAAACGTCTCCTCGGCGTTCTTCCGTTCGCCGGAATTCTACGACCGTGGATATTTCATCTATCGCTTCTCGGAGACGGCGCTCGGAGACAAGCCTGATTACCTGGACTTCATGGCGGGGCTCAGGCGAGTGACGGGCTTTTTGACCCCGCAGGAGTTGGAAGCCAACAAGGTGCAGTTCATAGAGGATTTCATGAACCGGCAGGAGTTCAAGATCAAGTACGACCCGATCACCACTGCCGCCGGCTACGTGGACGAGCTGGCGCAGACGGCGGGCGTCACACTGGCAAATAGAGACGCGCTGGTGCAGGCGTTGCAGACGAACCAGAAGACACGCGCCGAAGTTTTGCGCGAGGTGGCCGAGAGCCAGGAGGTGAGCGCGAAATTCTACAATAAGGCGTTCGTGGTCATGCAGTACTTCGGCTACCTGCGGCGCAATCCCGACGGGCTGTACGTAAATTGGATTAACACGCTCAACCAGACGGGCGATTACCGGCAGATGGTCAACGGCTTTATGAATTCGGCGGAATACCGGCAGCGATTCAATCACTGACCGGCGCGCGCCAAGCCCCTTTTCCTCCTGTGTCGCGCGCTTTGACTGAAAGGCGCGTCCCCCCGGCAGGAGGCGACTCCGCCATGATTGACATCAATCATGGCGGAGTCATTTTGTCCGGTCTTGAAAGATTACGTGATTACGCGGGTCCGCTCGCGCTAGTAGCCGTGCAGCTCCGTGACGGCCCGTAGAACGTCATCAACCTGGGGAAGGATTGCGTCCTCCAATTGAGGCGCGTACCCGACGAAGGTATCGAGCGCGGCGATGCGGCGCACGGGCGCGTCCAGGTATTCGAACAGCTCGTCGCCGATGCGCGCCGCTATTTCAGCACCGTAGCCGAACGAGAGCGAGTCCTCGTGGGCGACTATGACCTTGCTGGTCTTCCTGACGGTCGCCGCAATCATTTCCCAGTCGTAAGGCGCGAGCGAGCGCAGGTCTATGATCTCGACGCTTAGCCCGTGCTGCTGCTCGGCCTGCTTGGCCGCCACAAGCGAGCGCTGGACGAGCGCGCCGTAGGTGATGATCGAAAGGTCTGTGCCCTCGCGCACGCGCCTGGCTTTACCGAACGGGATCATAAAGTTGTCGGGCGGATACTGCGACTTGTTGTACGCCTGCCGGTACAGGTGCTTGTGCTCAAGGAAGAGCACGGGGTCGTCCGAGCGTATGGCCGTGCGCAGTAGTCCGTTAGCGTCGAGCGCGTTCGACGGATAGACGACGCGCAGGCCCGGCGTATGCGTGAAGATCGAGACGCCGGACTGCGAGTGATAGACCGCGCCGCCCTTCAAGTAGCCTCCGACGGGGACGCGCATGACGACCGGCGCTTTGAATTCGTTGCCGGAGCGCCAGCGCAGGAGCGCCAGTTCGTTTCTGATCTGGTGATAGGCGGGCCAGATGTAATCGAAGAACTGAATCTCCACGACGGGCTTGAGCCCGCGTGTCGCCAATCCTATGGCGCGGCCTGTGATGTTGGCCTCGGCGAGCGGCGAATTATAGACGCGCGCCGCGCCGAACTTGCGCTGTAGATTGGCCGTGACCTTGAAGACGCCGCCCTTGCCCTTCACCTTGTCCAGATTCTCTTCGCGCGAGCAATCGGCCACGTCTTCGCCGAAGACGAGTATGGAAGGATCGCGCGCCATCTCTTCGTGAAGACAGCGATTGATGAGATCAACCATAGTGCCCGCGTTGCCGGAAAGCTCCGCCCCATCTTCCGTATCGAACTCTTTCGAGGTCGGGTCAACGTCCGGCGAATAGACGAACTCGGCGGCGGTTTCGGGCGCGGGCTGCGGGCTCGCGAGCGCGCGATCGGCCGCCTCGTTAATTTCACGATCAATTTCGTCTTTGATCCGCTGCAACTCGTCCTGCGTGACTATATGCTCTTCAATGAGGAGCGCGCCGAAGCGCTTGACGGGGTCGCGCTCGGCGTCGGTCGTCCGCTCCTCGTCCGGGCGGTAGAGCTTTTCATCGTCCGAGAGCGAGTGCGAGTAGGGGCGTATCACCTTGGCGTGGACGAAGGACGGCCCGCGCCCAGCGCGACAATTCTCGACCGCGCTCCGCATCACGTCCAGCGATTCGAGCGGGTCCGTGCCGTCGCATCTTTGGACGTAGAGGTTCGGGAAACCTTCGACGAGCTTTGAGATGTCGCCCCCGGCGGTCTGTACCTCTACGGGCACGCTGATCGCGTAGCCGTTGTCTTCGACTAGAAACAAGACCGGGAGCTTCAGGTTGCAGGCCGAATTGAGCGCTTCCCAGAACTCGCCCTCGCTCGTCGTGCCGTCGCCCGCCGAGACATACACGACCTCGTCACCCTTAAACCCCTCGACCTTCTCCTGAAGCTCATTGATGAGCGACGCGCGATAGGTCGCTTCGGCGCAGCCAACGGCCTGCAAAAACTGCGTGCCCGTCGGCGACGATTGCGAGACGATGTTGAGTTGTTTGTGTCCCCAGTGAGAAGGCATCTGGCGACCGTGCGAGTTCGGATCATCGGCCGCGCCGACAGCCGAGAGAAGCTGTTCGAGCGGCGTCATGCCGAGTTGCAGGCAGAGCGCGCGATCACGATAGTAGGGGTAAAACCAATCATAGCCCGGCTTCAGGGCCATCCCGGCGGCGACGAGCACGGCCTCGTGGCCCGCGCCGCTGATCTGAAAGAAAATCTTATTCTGTCCCTTGAGCTGAATCTCTTTGTCGTCGAGCCGCCGCGACAGGTACATCGTGCGGTAAATACCGATCATCCGTTCGCGGTCGAGTCCCCTGTACTCGCGCGCTTCAAGGCTTGCGCTACTGCTCATCTCGCTTGTTCTCCTAACAAGTTTCAATACTTTGGTATCAGTCTTCATAATCACTCGCAAGCGTCATGCGGTAATCTTCCGCCATCGAAGGATGCCCGTGCTTTTCGGCCGCCTCGATGCCGTGCTCAAGGGCCCGGCGCGCGTCCTCGCGGCGTCCGACCTTTTCCAGGGCGCGCGCCAGCATTCCGAAAGCAGCGCCCTCGTCGTCGGCACGCCTGAGATAATCTTCGAGCGCCGCGATCGCCTCCGCGTATTGCTCCGCTTTCAAGTATTCGTTCGCCAGCCCGAAACGCACGAGCGCGTTATCGGGGTCGCTCTCCAACATCTGCCTGAACGTTTCTATGCGCGACGCGGCCATACGAGAATGCTCCTTACCGTGGGGGTCAGACGACGAGCGGCCCCTTGCCGCCCGTTAGTATTTTGGCGATGGTCTGCAACTGCATATTGGAAGTCCCCTCGTAGATCGCGCCGATCTTCGAGTCGCGCCAGAATTTTTCGACCGGGTAATCCTTGACGAAGCCGTAACCGCCGTAGAGTTCTATCGCACGCGACGAGACGCGCTCGGCGACGCGCGACGAGTAGAGTTTCGCCATCGCCGCCTCCTTGACGAAAGTCCGCCCGGCATCCTTCAGACGCGCCGCGTTATAGACCATCAATCGCGCCGCTTCCAACTCTGTAGCCATCTCGGCCAGTTGAAACTGCACGCCCTGAAATTCGTTGACGGGTTTGCCGAACTGCTCTCGCTCGGCCGTGTAGAGAAGGGCCGCCCCGAGCGCGCCGCGCGCCAATCCGATCATCTGCGCCCCTATGCCTATGCGCCCCTCGTTCAGCGTCTCTATGGAGACCTTGTAGCCGCGGCCCGCTTCGCCCAGCACGTTCTCTTTCGGCACGCGGCAATCTTCCAAGATAATCTCGGTGGTCGAAGAGGCGCGGATGCCGAGCTTGTTCTCTTTCTTGCCTACGGAGAAGCCCTCGAAGCTCTTTTCGACGATGAAGGCGGTCACGCCGCGATAGCCCGCTTCCGGATTCGCGTTGGCAAAGACGACGAAGATTTCCGCCTCGTTGCCGTTCGTAATCCAGAGCTTGCGCCCGTTCAATAGGAAATGATCGCCCTCTTCACGCGCGCGCGCCTGCATGGCGAAGGCGTCCGAGCCGGAATTCGCTTCGCTCAGAGCGTAAGCGCCGACACGCTCCGTTGCCAGCTGCGGAAGATACTTTCGCTTCTGCTCATCAGAGCCGTAGCGCAAGATGGCGTTGTTGACGAGCGTGTTCTGCACATCTACGAACGCCCCGACCGACGGATCGACGCGCGATAGCTCTTCGACGGCGAGGATGGCCGTGAAAAACGATGCGCCCGCTCCGCCGTATTCTTCGGGCGTCTCTATGCCCATCAATCCCAGCTCGAAGCACTGCTTGATGAGCGAGGGGTCGAGCCTGGCCGCCGCGTCCATCTCCTCTACGCGGGGCCCCAACTCGCCCTCGGCAAACTCACGCACGCTGGCGCGAAACATCTCCTCGTCCTCGGAAAGCGAGGTCAGAGGCCGTATCTGTTGCTGGTCGGTCGATGTTTGACTCATCACAAGCTCGGCTCAAGGGAAACTGTCGCAAGGTTTGAATATAGCATCATAATCAAGGCAAAAGTAAAAAGGCAAAGGGCAGAAGAAGGTAAAGGTAAAAAGCCAAAAGGAAAAGTCGGAGCAGGGGCAATGGATTTCTGGACTTTTGCCCTCCAACTTTTGCCTTCCAACTGTCGGGTGAATACTGCTGCGGGAAACTTCCGCTTCGGCGCGACCCCCGCGCGGATTCGGCGCGCTCAGGGGCGGTACATCTTTTGCGGGGTTGAGAATGACGGCACGATACCGTATCTTGCTGCTTTCTCGAACTCTTCGGCCGATGAGATAGACGAACCGTACAAGGGGACGGCCCCCGGTCAAGCTTGTGTAATGAACCAGAGTGCTCGGAACAAGACCAGCGGCAGAAGATTCACGCCGCTCGGCATCATCTTCGCCATCCTGGGCCTGCTGCTGTTCGCCTATTTCGTCAGGTCTGCGGGCGTCCGTGAGATCATTGGTGGTATCGGTCGGCTCGGCGCAGGCTTTCTCCTGGTTCTGGCCGTCAGCGCGCTCCGCCCTGTGGTGCGCGCACTGGCCTGGACGCGCTGTTTCGAGGGGCCGCACGAGCTACGTTTTCGCGATGCGCTCTGGGCCTATCTGATCGGCGACGCGGTCGGGACACTCGTGCCGCTCGGCATTTTTGTCAGCGAGCCCGCGAAGGCCGCGCTGGTTCGCAAGCGCGTTCCGCTCATGGCCGGACTCTCGGCGCTCGCCGTCGAGAACCTTTTTTACAGCCTCTCGGTCGCCCTCTTTATCTTCGCGGGAACGGCGGCGCTGCTCTTCAGCTTTCAGCTGAGCAAGCCGTTGCGGATGGTCAGCACGGGCACGCTGGTCGGAGTCGCGGTGCTGATCTCGCTCGCGTTCCTGGTCATCCGCAGGCAATGGAAGTTTTTGAGCGGCGCGGTCGAATACCTGTACGGGCGCGGCATCGGACGACGACTGCTGGAGACGCGGCGCGAGCGCATACGCTCGCTCGAAGAGCGAGTCTACGGCTTTTACACGCGCAACCGCTCGCGCTTCCTGCCGATACTGCTCCTCGAAGCCTGTTTTCACCTCTCGGGCGTGGCCGAAGTTTATGTCGTGCTCTATTTCATCAGCGATACATTCACGGGCGACGCCGGGTCGCTCCTGCTCACGGCGTTCGTGCTCGAATCAGTCAACCGCGTCATCAACGTAGTTTTCAAGTTCGTGCCGCTGCGCATGGGCGTTGACGAGGCGGGCTCCGGCTGGGTCACGCACGTGTTGAAGCTAGGCAAGGCCAGCGGCGTGACGCTCGCTATCGTACGCAAGGCGCGCGTGATCTGCTGGACGGCACTCGGCGTCGCGCTGCTGGTGCGTCGCGGGCTCTCGCTGCGCGAGGTCGCCGAGGAGTCGCAGGCGGCAGTGGCCAGGGAGGTGGCAGCGGCGGCGGCGGCTGCTACGGCTGCCGTTCCGGCCGGCGAGTCCAGGTAGAAGAAAGATCGGACGGGTAAAAAAGGGGAGTGAAAGGTGAGGGCCGAGCCCGCGCAAGAAATTCTCTTTGACCGGGACGGCTCACCGCTTCACTCGATGGCCGTCAACCTCTCTTTCGCACTCTCTCTTTAGCCAAAGGAGTTGATTGTCACGCTCTATCGAAATAGATAGCGCCAGGCGCGAGGTGAGCGCGGCTACGTCGCCGTCGCCGGCGCAGCCGCGCTCGATGACGTGGGTGGGCCATAAATCCGTGTCGCTCGCTCTGGTCGCGCTCATGCTGCTGGGCCTGGGCCTGCGCCTGGGCGGTGTGTCGGCCATAGGGTTCGCAGAGGACGAGATCAACAAGCTCGAAGCCGTGCGCGCCTACGAGCACGGCGATATTCGCCCGAACGCAGAGCATCCGATGTTGATGAAGGCGCTGATCTACGCCTCTATGCGGGCGGGGCGCGTGTGGAATGAGACCGGCGGCGCGGCTTCCATCAGCGACGAGGCGGCGCTCAGGTTTCCCAATATTCTTTTCGGCGCGCTCGCGGTGCTGCCGCTCTTTCTGCTCACCGCGGCCTTTTTTGACCGGCGCACGGCGATGGCGGCCGCAACGCTCTGGGCCTTTGGCATCAATGCCATCACCTATAACCGCATCGCCAAGGAGGACACCCTGCTCGTCTTCTTCATGCTCTTCGCTTTCTACTTTTACGTGCGGGCCAAGCAGGCGGGAGAGGCGGAGAAGAAGACCAAGCGGCGAAACTATATTTTGAGCGGGGCCGCGTTCGGGCTGATGTTCGCCTCGAAATATTTCCCGCACTATTTCGGACTGAACGCGCTCTACCACCATTGTTTCAGGGTGCGAGAGAGAGCGCCCCAAGAATCACAGGGCCACACGCCGCGCATCTTTTATATTGTCATTCCCATAGTATTTCTACTCGCCAATCCTGTGGTGCTGCTGCCGCAGACGTGGGACTACTTGCAGTCATACACGAGCGGGCAGTTATTGACGCACACGGGCTACCTGATGGGCGAGCAACTATACAGGAACAACATGTCGGCGACGCCGTTCGGGGGGACGCCGTTCTATTTTTACGTCCTGTTTCTGGCGATCAAGATTCCGCCGCCGGTGCTCCTGGCGTTCCTCTTTGGCCTGTGGGAGTGCTTTCGCCGGAGACGAAACCCGGCCCACGCCTTCCTGCTGTTCATGTTTCTTTTCTGGATCGTGCCCTACTCGCTGATCGGCGCTAAGTGGCTGCGCTACACGCTCAGCTTGATGCCCTTCGTCTACATGATCGCAGCCGTCGGCATCATCGCTCTGGTACGGGGCTGTTACCTGTTTTTCGAGCGCCGTAATCGGCAGGGCCCGACGCAATATGCCTGCGTAATTACGCTCCTGCTCCTCTTTTTAGCATGGCCCGCGCTGATCGCTTACGCGAGCGGGCCACATTACGCCGCGTATACTAACGTCATCGGCGAAACGCTTGCCGGGGCCCGTGGCAATGTCCCTGTCACGGGCTACTTTTTCCCGCATGACGAGTTTTATGATGACGGTCTGCGTGAAGCCATACGCTATGTTTGCGAGAGAGCGCCGCAGGGCGCCGCAATCGTGCACGAGACGCCGGGCGTCGTACGTTATTATCTGGAGAAGTATGGCCGAACGGACTTGCAGTCGCACGTTCTCTCCGACCCGCATTTCAATATAGACCCGCAGCAGGAGACCTACATTATCCTCCAACGCGGTCGCACCTATTTCGAGAACCGCGATAAAATGAACCATATTCGTGCCAGCTTTCCCCTGATCTATGATGTGTGCGTCGGAGGCACATCGGCCGCCGACGTTTACGCGACGAAGAAAAGCGATAGCGATGCGCTGATTCATTCATGCCCCCGTGGCGATCTCTGATTTCTGACGGAAATGCTCTCTGCTGACAAAATGAGAAACAGTTTCAAGACAATATCTCTGCTCTTATTGCTGCCATTGTTGGCGCTCCTGGCTTTCTCTCTCTCGGGCAGCAGCGCCGCCTCGCCGGCAGCCGCAGCCCGCGCCCACATCACCATCATGGCGACGACAGACCTGCACGGAAATATTCTCCCCTTGGATTACTACACGAACAAGCCGGACAATCGCGGGCTCGCCCTTGCCGCCACCATCATCAAACAGGCGCGCAAGGAGAACCCGAACCTGCTGCTCGTCGATTCCGGCGACACCATACAGGGCACGCCGCTCGTCTACTATCACAACAAGAAGAACAACGCGCCGCCAGACCCTATGATGCTCGCCATGAGTGCTTTGAAGTACGACGCGATGGCGGTCGGCAATCACGAATACAACTTCGGCTTGCAAGTCCTCGGCAAAGCGCGCAGCGAGGCTAAGTTTCCCTGGCTCTCCGCCAACACCTACAAGAAGGGGACTGACGAGACGGCTTACGATCCCTTCATCGTCAGGGAGGTGAACGGCGTGAAGGTCGGCATCCTGGGCCTGACGACGCCCGGCGTCCCCGTCTGGGAGAACGTGCAGAACTATGCGGGCCTCGAATTTCGGGAGCCCGTCAGCGAAGCTAAAAAATGGGTGACTGTGCTTCGCGAGAAAGAGCGAGTTGACCTTCTTGTAGTAGCGATGCACATGGGGCTTGAGGAAGACCTGCGCACGGGCGATAGAAATCCCGGACAGGTTCCGAACGAGAACGCAGCCATCTCTATCGCCCGGCAAGTGCCCGGCATAGATATCATCCTGATGGGCCACACGCACCGCGAAATCCCCGCCGTCTTCATCAACGGCGTCTTGTTGGCCCAGGCCAATCACTGGGGCCGCCACGTGGCGCGAGCGGACGTGTACCTGGAAAAGAACGAGGGCGGCGGCTGGCATGTGGCTGCGAAGGCTGCGCGCACGATTCCTTTGGATGACAGGGTGGTGGCGGACGCCGAAGTCGCAAAGCTGGTCGAGCCCTACGACCGCGAAACGCAAGCCTGGCTCGGACGTGCCATAGGCGAGTCGGCGGCCGAATTGAGCGCCGAAGATGCGCGCTTTCGCGATACGGCGATCCTGGACCTGATCCAACGCGTGCAGTTGGAGGCAGGCCGCGCCGATGTCTCTATGGCCGCCAGTTTCAACCCGGAAGCGCGCATCGCTAAGGGTGCGGTCACGGTGCGCGACATCGCTGGCCTCTACATTTACGAGAATACGCTGGTCACGCTGGAGGTTACAGGCCAGCAGTTGAAGGACGCGCTCGAACACTCGGCCAAGTATTTTCGGGCATACGTGCCGGGCAAAATGGCTTCCGATCTGATTGACGAGAAAATCCCCGGCTACAACTTCGACATCGCCGAGGGCGTGACCTACGATCTGGACATTACAAAGCCCCTCGGCCAACGCATTCTTAACCTGCGCTTCAAGGGGCAACCGCTCAACCCTGCGCAGAAGCTACGGCTCGTTACCAACAACTATCGCGTCAACGGCGGCGGCGGCTATTCCATGTACAAGGGCGCTCCGGTCGTCTACCGTTCCAGCGAAGAGATACGCGAGTTGATAATCGACTGGGTCGAGCGCCATAAGCAGATCCCCGTTGAGCCGACCAACAATTGGCGACTGCTGGCGGGCTAGGCGCGCGTCTGGTGCGACGGTCGATGCTCGCGGCAAAGTGGCCGGGGCGAATGTTCGGCGGCGCGGCCGCCAAAAATCCGAAACGGCAATCCGAAGTTGCGATGCTTCGGATTGCCGTTTCAGTTTGCGACGCAGGGTCAGGTAGGGGCGTCAGTTAGGGGCGTTTACTGCGGAAGTCGGCTTTCGCCGTTGGAAGATCAATCTTTTTTCAATTGCGCTCCTGCAACCGAAGCCGAGCGTCTTTCTCTCTCGAATAGGGGCCGCGAGCGCAGTGGCGTTCGTCCTCGCTCGAACCAACATTCCGCTTGCATTCTCGTTCTTCGTGGGGGCCGAAGCGCAGGAGGTCGTTACGTCCGATTTCCCGCGCTGACGAATTTGAAGCGAATGTTCACCAGGGCGCTCGCGGCGGCTCAATTACGAATTGGCGGTGACGACCGCAGTGAAGAACGCCACGGTAATAATCAGGATTAACATCGTGGCGGCTTTGATAGCTTGCGTTCTCATCTTTTCTCCTTCTTGCCTCTCTCTTCGGGGGCACCGGTCGAAGCTGGCCGATCGCTTTAGTTCACCGGGGTTGAAGTGGCCTCCTGCGACCGACCGCTTCGACTTGGGTTTTGATCTTGATCCGGGTTTGGGTTTGGGGCGAATCCCGTGATCGTCCTGTAGATATGCTATCGCCGTGCCACGCCTCAGGTGTGCGCCGCCCGGCACGCTTTCAATTACCAAAAGTCCTTGATTAAGAATAAGATAATGCTTTGGCGGGGGTGTCCGTTCGAGATGCGCCTGCCCGGCCGCCGGGGCCGGAACTCTATCCATTCGGATAGAGTGGCTAACCGGTCGGATAGCTTTTGACGCCCGCGCCCGTCGCGTAGGCGATTTATGAGCCCGAGCCGGCGGCCTCCAGTCCCCGCGCTCTAGGCTTGATCGAGGTAAATGTGTTAAAGAGAATCCGGGAACGCTTCCATCAGCTATGAACCCAAGACTAACAGCCATAAGTGGGCCTCTGAAGGGCACGACCTACCCGCTTCAGACCACGGAAGAGACGACCATCGGGCGCGAGTCTGCCAATCGGCTCTGCATCGCCGACGGCTCCGTATCAAGGCGGCATTGCATCATCAGGCGAGAGGCAGACCAGTTCAAGATCAAAGACCTGGAAAGTCTAAACGGCACGTTCGTCAACGACGTTCCGGTCAAGGAGCGGGCGCTCTCGCACGGCGACCGGATCAGAATCGGGCATCACCTCTTTCTTTTCCTGACGGGCGCGGGCGAAGAGCCTGTGGTTTCGAGCCCGGTCGTCATGGACGAGAGCAACCTGCTGACGGGTGCGACCCTACAGGTGGGCCTACAGGACGCGCTCTACCTGATGGCGCGCGATCTGAGCGCGCTGATGAAGATAAGCATGAGGATCAACTCCGTGCGCGGGCTCGAACAGCTTGAGCGAGAGCTGCTTGAGTTGATCCTGGAAGTAGTCCCGGCGGAGCAGGGCGCTATCTTGCTG
>DASQYE010000227.1:0-7743 GCA_035639355.1 Pyrinomonadaceae bacterium | reverse complement strand
TCAGGGAGAAGATGGAGCCAAAAAGAAAGATTGTGATTCCGCTCGGCGGTGCGCCCGGGCAAGAAGCCTCTCCGGCAGGCCATTTTGACCCCGAGGAGACCATTTCCGCGCCGCTCTTCGACGCGGAAGCGACCATCGCCGCGCGTCCCGTCGTGCCGCTCTCGGAGGCTGCGAAGCCGCAGCCGAAACCCTTCCCGATGCTCGCCCTGGTGGTTATCCTCGCCGTCAGCGCGGGCGTCGCCGGTGGTTTTGCGATAGGCGTCTACAAGAGCCGGCAGAATCAGCAGGACGCGGCCCCAGCCACGGCGACGACGACGACGACGATCAGTACGGACGCGACCGCGCGTACGCCCACTACGGAGCAGCGGCAGTTGCCCACAATCGTCGCTTCGGAGAAAACGGACGCAGCGCAATCGCACGACGACGGCGCGTCAAACGCGACGACAGACCGCGCCGCGCGCGATAACAAGGCTGCGAAAGATGAAGAGCAGTCGATACCTGCGGTCGAAGTACGCGAGCGCGACAGGGACGACGAGCGTGCCAGGGAGAGACGCGCTCGTGATGATCGAAGCGCCGAGAAAATAGACCGCGAGGCCGAGCGCGAGGCCAGAAGGCAGCAGAGGCGGGAGCAACGTCGGCGCTCCCGCGAAAATAATGATGATAACGAGGACATAGACCGCCAGATCGAGCGAGGCGCGCGCGAGCTGAATCGTATCAGAGACATCTTCGAGGGGCAGCGCCCCTGACAACAAACACACACTCTCTAAGACGCCTTGAATCTTTTCTTAACGGGGCCGGACACGTCTTTAGAAGGCGATCCGGCCTTTTCTGTTAAAGTATGAGCGCGATGAAGCGCGAGCGTATAGATAAGCTGCTGGTAGAGCGCGGCCTCGCGCCGTCGCGTACCAGGGCACAGGCGATGGTGATGGCGGGCCTGGTCGTCGTGGGCCAGCAGCGCGTTGAGAAGCCTTCGGAGAGTTTCGAGCCCGGCGCAGAGATACGCATCAAGGGTGCGGACGACCCTGCGGCGCGCTACGTAGGACGCGGCGGGTTGAAGCTGGAGGCGGCGCTACGCGAATTCAATCTGGATGTCAATGGTCTTCGCTGCCTGGATGTGGGCGCTTCGACGGGCGGGTTCACGGATTGCCTGTTGCAGCACGGAGCGCGTAATGTTGTGGCGCTCGATGTCGGGCACAACCAGATAGACTGGCGGCTGCGCAATGACGCGCGCGTCGAAGTCAGAGAAGGAGTCAACGCGCGCTATTTGAAGCCGGAAGACTTCGCTTTGAAGTTCGACCTGGCCGTGATGGACGTGTCGTTCATCTCGGCGACCAAAATCCTGCCCGCCGTCGTGCCGCTATTGACGCCGCGCGCCGCCATCATTACGCTCATCAAGCCGCAATTCGAGGTCGGGCGCGGCGAAGTCGGGCGCGGCGGCATCGTCAAGGACGAGTCCAAGCGCGAGCGCGTCATAGAGGAGGTCAACGGCGCTGCGCGCTCTCTGGGCCTGAGCGTGCGCGGCGTTACCCGGTCGCCGGTTCGCGGCGCGGACGGCAACGTGGAGTTCCTGGCTTTGTACGAGAAAGGCTCTGTATGAACAGCCTGACGGAGCTAGAGGCGCTGGCGCAGCTGCAACGCGCCAAAGCCTCCTTTCAAACCCACATCAAGCTCAATTACGAGCACGCGGCGGCCGATTGCCGCACGTGCGCTGTGCGCGGGTTGTGCTGCACGGACGCGCATTTCGTCAACGTTCACATCACGAGGCTCGAAGCCGTCGCCATACGCGAGACGCTTGCGCGAACCCCCCGATTGACCGTTGAAGCGAAGCGGGCCGTTTACAGTCGGGCGAGGGAAGCGGTCGCGCGATACCACTTGCGCGCCTCGGGCGAGACCTTCGCGCAGACCTTCGCGTGCCCGCTCTACGCGCCCGAAGTCGGTTGCCTCGTACACGCCCGCGCCAAGCCTGCCCCGTGCATTCAACATGCCTGCTACGACGCCTGGGAGGACTTGCCGCCCACCTCTCTACAGGCGCGCTCCGAGCATCGCGTCGAACAATTGAACACGGCCGTGTACGGCGCGGCGTGGGCGTGGCTCAGCGTCCCCGTCTGGCTAACCCTGGTTGACCCATCTACGGATGGGATGGAACTGGAACGCCTGGCGCGCCTGTGGGCCACGCAGCGCGTCAAGACAGGAAGCAACCCTGCACACGCGGCGCGGCAACCGTCGAACGCCAAGCAGCGGACTCGTAGATACCTGCCCGTGATAAAGCTAGGATGAAGGCCGCAAGGATGAAGGATGAAGGCGTGAATCTCAGATAGAGCATTTTCAAATTTGGGATTCAAAATTTGAGATAGCGGAATTTCAAATCATCTTCATCCTTGCGGCCTTGCTGCCTTCATCCTTGCTCTTCAAAGCGGGCGCGGGTATCATCCGCTTCGGTCTCTTAAAAGTAATCAAGATCAGCAGAAATTTTGAGTCGGAAGGATTCCGAAGACGGGCGTCTCTCTCTCTCTCCCTTTCAGGGCCGGAGTGGCGCGCGGCCTCTTCCTTTCGGGCAATCGGCGGTAAAAGATGGTCAAATCCGCTATTCGTCGTGTCGGCGTCGTCGTCAAGCCGCATCAGCAGGATGCGTTGAAGACCATCTGCCAACTAGTCGAATGGCTTGCCAGGCGTGGCATCAAGCTGGTCGGCGGCCCCGAAATAGAGGCCGAGCGCATCGAGCACGAGACGGGCTGCTCGGTCGAAACGGTGGAGAGCGACAGCCTGGGCCAGAGCATCGATCTGATGGTCGTCCTCGGAGGCGACGGGACGATGATCGCCACGGCGCGGATGATGGGCGACGCGGAAGTCCCCGTGCTCGGCATCAACTACGGAAGCCTTGGCTACTTGGCCGAGTTCAAGATGGAGGAGATGTTCCCGGCGCTCGAAGCGATACTCTTGGGCCAGTATCGCTTGGACCCGCGCGTCATGCTAGCGGCAGAGCTTTTTCGCGGCGACGAGCAATTGCTGCACAATCGCGTCCTCAACGACGTGGTCATCAATAAGTCGGCGCTCGCTCGCATCATAGAGATCGAGGCGAATCTTAACTCGCAATTCGTCAATTCGTTTCGCGCCGACGGATTGATCGTCTCGACGCCGACGGGCTCCACGGCCTACAACCTGTCGGCGGGTGGGCCGGTCATATACCCCTCTATGAACGCGGTGGTAATCACGCCGATCTGTCCATTCACCTTATCGAATCGCCCGATCGTCGTCCCAGACGATGCATTGATAGAGCTCTGTTTGAAGACGCCGGACGAGGAGGTCGCCTTGACGCTCGACGGGCAGGTAGGATTTCCCATGAAGGAGGGCGACCGCGTCCTGATACGAAAGAGCCGCACGACCTTCAATCTGGTTCAGCCGACAAGTCGGAACTACTTTGAAGTGCTGCGCGACAAACTGCGCTGGGGAAGATGATAAAAAAGGGATGAGGGCGAAGGGATGAGGGATGAGGGATGAAGGATGAAGCAAAATCAAGCGCTTGTCTTTTACTCATCCCTCATCGCTTCATTGTCTTTTGAGGTTAAGAGATGGCCGATAAACGCGAGAAGAAGAGGACGAAGCGCGCCGACATACCTGCTGACGCTTTCGAGCGAGAGGTGACTACGGACCTGGACGACGAGACGCCGGATCGCCCGAAGGGTATGCCGCTGCACACGCGCATCCTGATCGGGCTCGCGGTGGGCGTCCTGGCCGGAGTTACCGTCAACAGGGTGTTCGGCGGCGACGACCCGCGCGTCGCCTGGGTGATTGATAACATCACGGGCCCACTGGGCCAACTCTTCCTGCGCTTGCTGTTAATGATCGTCGTACCGCTCGTCTTCTCGTCATTGGTGGTAGGGGTGGCGGGCATCGGCGACGTGCGTAAGCTGGGGCGCGTCGGCTTAAAGTCTTTCGCCTATTGCCTGGTCATCTCAGCCATCTCGGTAGTGATCGGCCTGACGCTCGCCAATACGATCAGGCCGGGCAAGCGCGTTGACCCTGCGACCTCCGCCGCGCTGCAACAACGTTACAGCTCGGATGCCGCGAAGACCGTTGAGGAAGCGACGAAGACGAGCGCGGCGAATAAGGACTCGGCCCTGATGCAGGTGGTGAAGACCATTGTGCCGTCGAACCCGGTGGCGGCCGTTGCCGCAGAGACGCCGAACATGCTTCACCTGATGTTCTTCGCGCTCGTCGTCGGCATCGCGATCACGTTGATCCCTGTAGAAGTTGCAGCTCCGTTGCTGCGCGGCCTTCAGGCGATCTACGAGATCACGGCGAAGATCATAGACATGATAATGAAGGTCGCGCCGTTTGCCGTCGCGTGTCTGCTCTTCAACAACACGGCGCGCTTCGGGCTCGACTTGCTTCAAGCATTGGGCTGGTTCGTGCTGACGGTGCTGCTGGGGCTTTCGATTCACATGTTCGGCGTCTATTCGCTCTCGGTCTACTTTCTTTCAGGCATCAACCCGCTGGAATTTTTCCGCCGCATCAAGACCGTGATCCTGACAGCCTTCTCTACCTCGTCGTCGAACGCGACGCTGCCGACGGCGCTGCGCATCTCGGAAGAGAACCTGGGCGTGCCGCAGGAGATCAACAGCTTCGTGCTGACCGTGGGCGCGACGGCCAACCAGAACGGGACGGCCCTCTACGAAGGCGTGACCGTGCTCTTTCTGGCGCAACTGGCCGGAGTTGATCTCTCCATAGGGCAGCAGTTGATGGTTGTTTACCTGGCTATACTGGGCGGCATAGGCACGGCGGGTGTTCCCTCCGGCTCTATCCCGTTCATCATCGGCGTGCTCGCCACCATCAGCGTCAACCCGGCGCTGATCGCCATCATCCTGGGCGTAGACCGCATACTGGATATGTGCCGCACGACCTTGAACGTGGCGGGCGACATCACGGCGGCCACGTTCGTGGCACGCTCGGAAGGCTACGAGCTTTTGCGTCATCACGAGCCGGCCATCGTGCACGCGGGCGTGGGCGTCCCGGCCGACCACCGTGCGGAATGAAAACATGCCCGGCGCGCGTGCTGAGTGTACGAGAATGATTCTGAAAGAACCCCTTCAAACCCCCTATTTACCTGGCCCGAGAGCGTCGCGAGGCTTGAAAACAGGGCTTCACGGTCGATAAAACGGGAGCCGCCCGGCTGACGGAACGAAAGGTGCATGAGATGCACGTTGTCCGAAGTCGCGCATACTCGGAACTTTTCCAGTTGCTTTACGAGTCCTCGCTTAATTCTTCAAACTGGCGTCACACTCTTGCAACGCTCGGCGGCGACAATCAAGACGCTTTTTCTCGTGAGAGGACGGCCCGTATGATCTTCCCTATAGGCGACGATAACTCCGACCGCACGACCGCGCCGGTCGTCAACTACCTGCTCATCGCCGTTAACATTCTGGTCTTCGTCTTTCTGCAAGGGCTCGGAACAAACGACAGGTTCACCTACGCCTTCTCGACCGTGCCGCAGGAGATCGTCACCGGGCGAGACATCACGACGCCCGACAGAGAGTTCCGTAACCCAGCGCCGGGCGGAGAGCCGGTCGTCGTGCCCGGACTCCAGCCGACGCCGTTTACCGTCTACGTCACGCTTCTGACCTCTATGTTCATGCACGGCGGGATCGCGCACATTTTCGGCAACATGCTTTTCCTGTGGATATTCGGCGACAATCTTGAGCACAGGCTGGGGCACACGAGGTATCTGATCTTCTACCTGGTATGCGGACTGTTGGCGTCGCTGGCGCACGTCTTTACGACCGTCGCTTTCGGCGGCAATCCGCTAATCCCGAGCTTGGGGGCTTCGGGCGCTATCTCGGGCGTCCTCGGCGGCTACATACTGCTTTACCCGTCGCGGCGCGTGAGAGTCATCATGATGAATTTCCTGACGGAAGTTCCGGCCTTCGTCGCCATAGGCATCTGGTTCGCTTTCCAGTTAATCAGCGGCCTGGGTTTTCTGGGCAGCGGCTCGCAGGAGGGCGGCGTGGCCTATGCGGCGCACATCGGCGGCTTCATCGCCGGGCTGGTGCTGATTAAATTCTTCACCATCGGGCGCAACACGGGAGCGACCGTGCGCCCTTCATATTGACGATTTTTCCGCGGCAGGCCAAGCCGTAGAGCCAGAGAGAGCTGACCTGCTGCGCCTTTTGCTCTGGATTTCGAGAAGGAGGATTTCAAGATGGCTACAGACACAGAGAACGTCGTCTCGACGCTCAACAACCTGATCGAGACGTGCAAGGACGGCCAGAACGGTTTTCAAACCGCCGCCGAGGGAGTCAAGAACAATGATTTGAAGACTCTTTTTCACACCTACTCGCAGCAGCGCGCGCAGTTTGCGGGCGAGCTGCAAACGGAGGTCAGGCGCTTGGGCGGCGATCCGGAAAAGACCGGAAGCCTTGCCGCCACCCTGCATCGCGGCTGGATTGATATTAAGTCGGCCGTCACGGACGAAGACGAGAACGCAGTCATCACAGAATGCGAGCGCGGCGAAGATTCTGCGGTCAGAAATTACCAGGACGCGCTCGGTGACCAGTACCTGCCGGCTGACATCAGGTCGATCATTCAGCGCCAGTTCACGGAGATCAAGGAGGCGCACGACCGCATCCGAGCGCTTGAGAGGGCTACCGGCGCGGGCGCGTAAAACTTAAGGGCCACACAGAGAGAGAGCGCGGAGGGGGCTTCCTCTTTAAAAACCTCCTCCATCAATCAAGTCGGCTAACTTCAAGCCAGGGGGACAACAATGACTAAAATCAGAGCATTGATGGCGACTCTCATGATTGTGGGAGTCATAGCCTTGTTGGGCGGGATGTCCATCGCTCAGCAGGATCAGAACACTAACGGGAACGCAAACGGCAACATGAGCGGCAGCACGAGCGGCGATATGAGCCAGGCTGCGAACGCAAACGCGAACACAAGCGCGAGCGCAAGCGCGAGCCAGAACACGATGGCGAAGTCGTCAGACGGTAAGTTCATGATGACGGCGGCGGCGGGCGGGATGGCCGAGGTCGAGATGGCGCGACTGGCGCTTGAGCGTGCTTCGAGCGACGGCGTCAAGCAGTACGCGCAGCGCATGATCGACGACCATACGAGGGCCAACACGGAGCTGACGGAGCTGGCCGCAACAAAGGGCGTCACACTGCCTACGGGCCCGGACGCCAAGCACATGGCGCTAATGGAAAAGCTCAGGCAGAAATCGGGCGCGGACTTTGACCGGATGTATCTAAAGGAGGCGGGCGTCAAGGATCACCAGAACATGGAGAAGCTGTTCCGCAACGAGACGACCAAGGGCAAGGATGCGGACGTGAAGGCCTTCGCCATGAAGACGCTGCCCGCCGTCCAGGAGCACCTGCGCATGGCCCGCGACATGTCCGGCACCATGACCGGCACGGGCAGCGGCACAGGCACGGGCGCAAACAGGAACGCTAATACGAGCGGCAACTCGAACGCCAACATGAACGGCAACATGAACGACAACGGCAACGGCAACGGTAATGGCAACGGGAACGGAAATGGGAATGACAATACGAATCCCTAGACGAAGCATCAGCTTCATCAGTCTCTCATTCCTTTAGCAATATCAGGACGGGCGTCGGTCGAATCAACCCGACGCCCGTCCTGCCTGCATACGCCTCGCGCTCGCCGGTTTCGCACGTCTGCCAGGTCTCTCGGAGCATTTTGACTCCCCGGTTGCTGTAGCTCGCCCGGCTCATGTAAGATCATCTCTCA
>DASQYE010000226.1:0-2140 GCA_035639355.1 Pyrinomonadaceae bacterium | reverse complement strand
CAGGACATGCCGTTTGAAAAACTTGTCGAAGAGTTACAGCCGGAACGCGCGCTCAAGCATGCGCCGCTCTTTCAGGTGATGTTCGTTTTACAGAACGCCCCGATGCCCGCGCTCGAACTACCCGGTCTGACGCTCGACCCTCTGCCGGTTGCCGGCGATAGCGCGAAGTTCGATTTAACACTCTCGATGGAAGAAACGAGCGACGGCTTGAAGGGGCTGTTGGAGTACAACCGCGACCTCTTTGACGAAGCCGCGATCGGGCGGCTCATCTCACACTTCCGCAACTTGCTCGAATCCGTCGCCGCCGATCCCGCGCAGAGACTTTCAGAGCTTCGACTTTTGGACGAGGACGAGCGCCGGCAATTACTCGTCGAATGGAACGACACGGGCGTCGAGTACGAACACGATAGTTGTCTGCACGAGTTGTTCGAGCGGCAGGTGGAGCAAACGCCGGAGGCTGTGGCCGTCAGCTTTGTCGAGGAAGACGGTCGCGTGTCGGTTTTGACTTACAGGGAGTTGAACGAGCGCGCGAACCAATTGGCGCGACACTTATCCAAGCGCGGCGTCGGGGCGGAGACGGTGGCGGGCATCCTCGCCGCGCGCACGCCGGAGACGTTGGTGGGCGTGCTCGGCGTGCTCAAGGCGGGCGGCGCGTATTTGCCGTTAGACCCGTCCTACCCGTCCGAGCGGCTCGGCTACATGCTCGCGGACGCGCGGGCGCGTGTGCTCCTCATGCAGCAGCGACACACGGACAAATTGCCCGCGCATGGCGCAGAGGTGATCTATCCAGACGCGTGCGGGGAAGCGTGGAGGGGAGAGAGCGCGGAGAATTTACCGCGCCGCGCGGCGCCGGAGAATCTCGCTTACATTATTTACACCTCCGGTTCGACGGGCACGCCGAAAGGCGTGATGGTGAGCCATCGCGGGCTGTCGAATTTGAGCCGGGCGGAGGCGTCGGCTTTCGATCTAAAAGCGGGAAGCAGGGTCTTACAGTTTGCGTCGTGGAGCTTCGACGCTTCGGTGTTTGAAACGGTGATGACGCTCATGGCCGGGGCGACGCTCTGCCTCGCCCCGACAGGTGCGGAGCTTCCGGGCGATGCGTTCACGAGGTTCCTGCGCGAACAGTCCATAGACACCATCGCCCTGACGCCCACGACGCTCGCTGCCGTGCCACACGCGGAACTCCCCGCCTTGCAGACCGTCATCACGGGCGGCGAGCCTTGCCCGCCGGAACTCGTCACGCGCTGGGCGGACGATGGCCGCCGCTTCTTTAACGTCTATGGGCCGACCGAGACGACCACATGGGCAACCTTCGCCCGATGTGTCGGCGACGGGCGGACGCCTTCCATCGGTCGCCCCGTTGCGAACACGCAGATTTATCTTTTGGACAAGCGTTTGCAGCCCGTCCCCGTAGGCGTCGTCGGCGAGTTGCACATCGGCGGAGTCGCGCTCGCGCGCGGCTATCTCAACCGCCCGGAGTTGACCGCCGAGCGGTTCATCCCGAACCCTTTTGGCGATGAACCCGGCGCGCGTTTGTATCGCACCGGCGACACCGCGCGCTACCGTGAGGGGGGCGAGATCGAATTTGTCGGACGCGTTGACCGGCAGGTGAAAGTGCGCGGCTTCCGCATCGAGCTTGGGGAGATCGAAGCCGCGCTGGCCGCGCACGCGTCTGTGCGCGAGTGTGCCGTCGTCGTGCGCGAGGACGCGCCCGGCGGCGACCGTCGCATCGTCGCTTACGTGAGGCTTGACAACGGAGCGAGTGCGCCGCCGTCTGGCGAGTGGCGCGGCTTCCTCAAAGCGAAGCTGCCGGATTACATGATCCCTTCGGCCTTCGTCGTGTTGGACTCTATGCCGCTCACAGCGGGAGGCAAACTCGACCGCCGCGCGCTACCCGCCCCGCAGCAGGGAACGATTGATTCGGGAGAAGGTTTACTGTCGTCGCCCGCCCGCACCCCGACGGAGGAAGTGCTGGCGGGAATCTGGGCGGAGGTGTTGGGGCTTGAGCGCGTCGGTGTCGCCGACAACTTTTTCGACTTCGGCGGACACAGCTTGCTCGCCACGCAACTCGTCTCACGCGTGCGCGAACTCTTCCGAGTAGAACTGCCGCTGCGCGATTTCTTTAACGCGCCGACGGTGG
>DASQYE010000225.1:0-3868 GCA_035639355.1 Pyrinomonadaceae bacterium | reverse complement strand
GGTGTAGTCCATGACATAAGATTTGCGCCGCACGTTGTAAATCTAAACCCGAACTGAAGTTCTGACCTGAATACTTTACAGACAGAGGAGAAAATCGCAATGCAGAACCCTCCGCCCACTGAACAGGGCTACGGCTACGGCAATCAGTACGGCACACCGCCCGGCGGGCCACTATCAACACCGCCCGGAGGCCAGGGGGGCAAGACCAGCATGGGCCTTGATACGAACGTGGCCGCCGCGCTCTCTTATATCGGAATCATCGGACTCATCTTTTTCTTCATCGAGAAAGATAACAGGTTCGTTCGCTTTCACGCGATGCAAAGCATTCTGACCGGCGTCGGCGCGGGCGTTCTGGTCGTCGTTCTTACAATTGTCGCGGCCATCATCGGCGTCATCCTGGCCACCATCTCGGGGGCGTTGGCTACTATAATCAGCTTGCTCCTGTATCTGCTGATCCTGGTAATCTGGCTCGGCGCTATCGGCGCGCTCATATTCGGCGCGATCAAAGCCTACAAGGGCGAGAAGTTCAAGCTTCCGGTTATCGGCGACATGGCCGAGAAGATAGCCGGATAACGATTAGAAGAGCACCTCGGCATCTTCAAAGGGCGTCGAACGACTCAGGCGCTTTGTCGAAGACGCGCGCAAAGATCGCATCGACGTGACGCAGGTATGTGTCTGGCGAGAAGACGCGCTCGATCTCTTCGGGTGAGAGGTGCGCCCTGACATCCGGGTCGGAGGCTGCAAGCGTTTGAAAGTCGCCGCCCTCGTCCCATACTTTCATTGCGCTTCGCTGCACCCATTCGTAGGCCGCCTCGCGCGCGGCTCCCGCGCGTACCAGTGCGAGAAGCAGTTGGCCGCTAAAGACCAGCCCGCGCGTCGCGCGCAGATTCTCCAGCATCCGCTCAGGGTAAACGACGAGCCCGTCAAAGAGCGAGGCCGCCCTGTCAAGCATGTAATCGAGGGCGATCGAGGCGTCGGGCAGGACGACGCGCTCGGCCGAAGAATGCGATATGTCGCGTTCGTGCCAGAGCGCCACGTTTTCCAGCCCCACAATGCTATAGCCGCGCACCACACGGGCCATGCCGCAGATGCGCTCCGAAAGAATGGGGTTGCGCTTGTGCGGCATCGCGGACGAGCCCTTCTGCCCGCTCTTGAACCGCTCCTGCGCCTCGCGCACCTCCGTCCTCTGCCAGTGACGAACCTGTAGGGCGAACTTGTCGAGCGAGGAGGCGACGATGGCAAGCGTCGAGAGGTATTCGGCGTAACGGTCGCGCTGGATGACCTGCGTCGAGACGGGCGCGGCCCGCAGGCCCAACAGAGCGCAGACGCGCTCTTCGACTTCCGGAGAGAGGTGCGCGAAAGCGCCGACCGCGCCGCTGATCTTGCCGACCGCGACCGTCTCCCGTGCGCGCTGCATGCGGACGCGGTTGCGGCGCATCTCGTCATGCCAGAGCGCGAACGTCAGTCCGAAGGAGGTCGGCTCGGCGTGGACTCCGTGCGTGCGACCGACCTGCGGCGTCCGCTTGAACTCGAACGCGCGACGTTTAAAGACTGTCATCAGAGCGTCAATCTTCTCTATCAACAGTCCGCACGAGTCGCGCAGCAGCAGCGCATTGGCCGTGTCAACGACATCCGAAGAGGTCAGGCCGTAGTGAACGAAGCGCGCCGCCTCGCCGATCGATTCGGCCAGTGCGGTCGTAAAGGCGATCACGTCATGGTCGGTCGTCTTCTCGATCTCATTGATGCGCTCGACCGTAAAGCGCGCGCGCGACTTGATCTCTTGAAGCGCCTCGCGCGGAATCGTGCCCATCTCGGCGTGAACCTCGCAGACGGCCAACTCCACGTCCAGCCATTTCTGAAACTTGGCAGCTTCAGACCATAGAGCGCCCATCTCGGGCAAGGTGTAGCGATTAATCATATAAATTCAGTGACGAGTGACAAGTGACAAGTTGAAGACAAGTTGCTTTGCTCGTTACTTGTCACTCGTCACTGTTTTAGCGCATCGGAGTTGACTAAATAGCCCGCGAGTAGCCAGCGACCATCGCGCTCGACCAGCGTGAAGGTCTCCATCCCGTCGCCGCGCTCGAACTTCGTCTCGTAACGAATGACCAGATGGTGGGTTGTGGCTGCGCCCCCCGCCTTCTGCTCGTCATGAGCCGTCTTGCGCGCACGCTCTCTAGCCTTGCCGAGCTTGAGCCGCAGCATCTCGAAAATCGCTTTGGACTGTTCGGGCGTAGAGCTGCGTCGCCACTCCTCGGCCGCCTCCGTGTAAATCTTCTCGTCGCGTCCCGCTTCAATATCAGCCGTCACCCTGTCAATCGTCGCCTGCGCCTCTTCCGGGATGCTGCTCTCCCGCTGCTGTTGGCCCACGCCACAGGCTGCGGTCAGGATGAGAAGCACGAAGAGGAAAGGATGAAGGATGAAGGATGAAGGATGAAAAGAGCGCTTCAAACTCTTGAATGCTTTTACTTCATCCTTCATCCTTGCGGCCTTCATCCTTATAGTTCTATCCAGGGCGTAGGCTCTCTGGGGAACGAGAGCGTGATCTCGGTCTCGGCGCGAAAGAGCGGCGCGCGCTGCTCAAGGGCTACTTCCGCCGAGATTTTGGCGAGGTAAGGATTATTGGCGCGCTGCGAAAGATGCGCGAGCACGATGTGGCGGGCCGTGCCGTCGAAGCCGTCCCGCAGCCAATCGGCGACATCTTCATTCGAGAGATGCCCGGTGCGCGAGAGTATGCGCTGCTTCAATTCCCACGGATAAACCTCGCACGCCTTGAGCATGTCGCGGCTGTGGTTCGATTCGATGATGATACCAGCGCAGCCGCGCAGCCGCTCCGTGATGAGAGTAGTGATCTGGCCGAAATCCATTAGCGTCGCGACACACACGCCCTCGTGAGTCGCCGTGAATCCGAAGTTATCGACCGCGTCGTGCGGAATCGTGAAGGGATGAAAATCGATCGCGCCGATCTTAAAATCCCTGCTCGATTCGATCTCTTCGACGCGGCCGCGCAAGGCTTCCACGCGCTTGCGCGGCTCGTCGCCGGCGACGCCGTGACGATCCGCTATGTAGGCTTCGCGCGTCTCGCCCGAGACATAGACGGGACAGCGCAGGCTCTTCAAAAGGACGCGCAAGCCCCCCGAATGATCGCCGTGCTCGTGCGTGATGAGGACTCCGTCCAGGCGCGAGACATCCTCGCCGATGAGCGCCAGCCGCCTGACGGTCTCCTTGGCGCTCAACCCTGCGTCAACGAGCACGCGCGTCTCGCCCGCGACGATCAAGACTGCATTGCCGGTTGAGCCGCTGCCCAGAACGGTGAATCTCATATAAAGGCGGTGATAGGTGACGAGTTGCAAGTGACGAGTGAAAAGCGAAAAGCTCTTGGCCCGCCAGTTGAATTTTATATCTCAAGGCGCGCGCGGTCTACGCGAAAGCCGTTGAGGTCGCCGAGCGCCGCCAGCGCCATCGCATCGGACGTGAAGCAGGCGCGCGCCACCCTCTGCACATCTTCCGGCGTGACGCTTTCAAGCAGCGCGATGATCTCGTCGGGCGTGACGCGGCGGCCGTGCACGATCTCCTGGCGGGCCAGCGCCCCTGCGCGCGCGCTGGATGATTCCAGACCGAGCAGGATCGACGAGACGGCCTGATCCTTGGCGAGCCGCAGCTCTTCATCCGTCACGCTCTCGCGAACCGCCCGGCGAAGCTCGGCGAGCGACAACTCCAACACCTCGTCTAGCTGCGCGGGCGATGTCCCGGCGTAGATGGTAAAGACGCCCGTGTCCGTAAAGGCGCTCGCGCCCGCGCCGACCGAATAGGCCAGCCCGCGCTCTTCGCGAATCGCCTGCCAGAGACGGCTAGAGGTCGAGCCGCC
>DASQYE010000224.1:0-12234 GCA_035639355.1 Pyrinomonadaceae bacterium | reverse complement strand
GACCTACCAGCGCGCGCTGGCCGAGGTCGTCAAGCGGCTCCTCCCCGTGCTCGACAACCTCCAGCGCGCGCTCGACGCCGAGCGCCTCGTCGAGGTCAAGGAGTCGGAGGAGTTCCGGCACTTCCTCCACGGCGTCGAACTCATCAACCGCCAGCTCGGCGGCGTGCTGGAGGGCCTCGGCATCGAGGTCGTCCCCACGGTCGGCGAGCGCTTCGACCCGCACGTCCACGAGGCCGTCATTACAGAACAGAGGGAGGATTACGAGCCGGACACAGTGATCCAGGAACTCGTGCGCGGCTATCGTCTCGGTGAAAAACTCTTGCGCCCGGCCATAGTCAAGGTCGCAACCAGATAGTCAGGAGAAAGGATGAGAAGGAGAATACAGAACCCGAGGACTCAGAATAAGAACAAAGCCACGGCTTTGATTCTGACTTCTGTGTCCTGAGTTCTGTATTCTCTCTTTCATCGTTTAGATATTATGGGCAAAATCATCGGAATCGATCTGGGAACCACTAACTGCTGCGTGGCCGTTCTGGAAGGCGGGGCAGTGCAGATTGTGCCCAACAAAGAGGGCGGGCGCACCACCCCGACCGTCGTCGGCTTTACGGACAAAGGCGAGCGACTGGTCGGACAGATCGCCAAGCGCCAGGCCGTCACCAACGCCGCCAACACCGTCTACGCCGTCAAGCGTCTGATCGGTCGCAAGTACAATTCGCCCGAATCCGAAAGGATGCGCGAAACCTCTCCCTTCGAGATAGTGGATTCGCAGAACGGCGACGCGCGCATACGCGTGCAGGGCCGCGTCTACAGTCCGCCGGAGATTTCCGGCATAGTCTTGCAACGGCTCAAGGCGGCCGCAGAAGATTTCCTGGGCGAGGCCGTGACGCAGGCCATCGTCACCGTCCCCGCTTACTTCGACGATACGCAGCGGCAGGCCACGAAGGACGCCGGGCGCATCGCGGGCCTCAAGGTCGAGCGCATCATCAACGAGCCGACGGCAGCCGCCCTGGCCTACGGCCTCGGACGCTCAGAGGCCGAGCGGCTGGTCGTTTACGATCTGGGCGGCGGAACCTTCGACGTTTCCATACTGGAGATGAACGACGGCGTCTTCGAGGTGCTTTCAACCTCGGGCAATACCTTCCTCGGCGGCGAGGATTTCGACGATAAGATCATCAACTGGATGGCCGATCAGTTCCGCGAGGAGACGGGGATTGATCTCAGGCAGGACAGGCTGGCGCTGCAACGCCTGAAGGAGGCCGCCGAGCGCGCCAAGTGCGATCTTTCGTCCACGACCGAGACCAACATCAACCTGCCGTTCATAGCGGCGGACGAATCCGGCCCGAAGCACTTCAACAAGACCTTGACGCGCGACACCTTCGAGCAACTGGTCGCAGACCTTGTAGAGCAGACCATAGAGCCGTGCCAGAAGGCGCTCTGGGACGCCAAGCTTCAGCCTACGGACATCAACAAAGTAATACTGGTCGGCGGTCAGACGCGCTCGCCCATCGTCGCGCGCACGGTCAAGGAGATTTTCGGCAAGGATGCCTCGGCCGAAATCAACCCGGACGAGGTCGTCGCTATGGGCGCGGCCATTCAGGGAGGCGTCCTCGCGGGCGATGTCAAAGACATCATCCTCCTGGACGTGCTGCCCTTGAGTCTTGGACTGGAGACGCGCGGCGGCCTCTTTACCAAGATCATAGAGCGCAACTCTACCATCCCGCTGCGCAACAGCCTGACGTTTACCACGGTCGTCGATAACCAGTCGTCCGTAGAGATTCACGTCCTGCAAGGCGAGCGCGAGATCGCGCAGGGCAATCGCTCGCTGGGGAAATTCGAGCTCGTCGGTATCCCTCCCAATTCGCGCGGCGTCCCGCAGATCGAAGTCTCTTTCGAGGTCGATGCCAACGGGATAGTCTCCGTCTCGGCCAAGGACAAGGCGACGGGGCGCGAGCAGCAGATGCGCATCACGCCGACCTCCGGCCTTTCGCCCGACGAGATCAATCGCCTGATTATGGAGGCGGAGTCTTCGGTCGATTCCGACCGCCACACCAAAGAGACGATCATGCTGCGCAATAAGCTCGACAGCCTGGTGCGAAATACTCAGCGCACGTTCACGGAATTCGGCAGCTCGCTTTCGGAAAACGAGCAGGGGATGGGCAAGCGCGCCCTCACGGATGGCGAGGCGGCGGCCAAATCCAACGACCTCGAACAGATTCGCAGCGCGCTTTCCGATGTCGAACGTCTCGCCGGGCAACTCACAAACGTCATGTTGATGAGCGCCGCGCTCGAAGAAGAATCCGCACCCGAAGAGATCGAGGGCGCTCACTAGTCCGTAAAATATTCCAGCCGTCCGACCGCGAGGCGCTACAGGAAGCTACCGCCCCGGCTGACGGCTGCCTTTTCTTCGCTTATAATACGGGTTTTAAACCGAAGGGAAACGAATCAAGATCGAGATGAGCAAACGCGATTATTACGAAGTGCTGGGTATCAGCCGGACGGCCACCGACCAGGAGATCAAGAGCGCCTACAGGCGCTTGGCCGTGCGCTTTCACCCGGACAAGAATCCTGGCAATAGCGAGGCCGAAGATAAATTCAAGGAGGCCGCCGAGGCCTATTCCGTCCTCTCCGATGCGGAGCAGCGTAAGCGCTACGACCGCTTCGGCCACGCGGGCGTCTCTTCCGGCGCAGGGGCCGGATGGGGCGCGCCCGGCTTCACCAACCTGGAAGATATTCTGGGCGACCTGTTCGGTTTCGGGGAGGTGTTCGGGGGCGGGCGCTCGGGCGCTCGTCGCTCTGCGGGGCAGCGCGGCGCAGACCTTCGCTACGACCTTGAGATCACCCTGGAAGAGGCGGCCGCCGGGATGACGGCGCAGCTGCGGCTCCCCAGGCTTGAGGCTTGCGACAAATGCAAGGGCACGGGCGCTGCCGAGGGCACGCAGCCCGAAACTTGCCAGACCTGCGCCGGCGCGGGGCAGGTGCGCTACCAGCAGGGCTTCTTCTCTGTGGCGCGAACCTGCGGCGCTTGCCGTGGCACGGGCCGCGTCATCAAAACGCCATGCGACGCCTGCCAGGGAGCGGGCCGCATTGAGCGCGAGAAGATGATGGAGGTGAAGATTCCGGCGGGTGTGGAAACGGGCTCGCGCCTGCGCATCTCGGGCGAGGGCGAAGCGGGCACGGGCGGCGGCGCGACCGGCGACCTCTACGTCATCATACACGTCAGCGAGCATGAACAGTTCGAGCGCCAGGGCAGCAATCTATATTCTTCCGTCCCCATCACCTTCGCCCAGGCGGCCCTCGGCGCGGAGATCACGGTCAAGACCCTGGACGCCCAGCAGCAGGTCAAAATCCCTGCGGGCACACAGACCGGCACGGTCTTCCGTCTGAAAGGGCACGGCGTACCCGTGCTCGGCGGGCGCGGGCGCGGAGACCTCTTCGTCTCCGTCACGGTCGTCACTCCGACGACGCTGACGCGCGAGCAGAGAAACATCCTGGAACAACTCGCCAAGATTGAGACCAGCGACCTCGAAGACAAGGGCCTGATGGACAAGGTGCGAGACATCTTTGGATAGGGATGAGGGCGGAGGGATGAGGGATGAATGATTGAGTGAACGCGTCAGGTGAATCAATCACTCAACCCCTTTCATCCCTCATCCTTCATCCTTCATCCCTGCTTTTCAGCGTTTGGCAATCGTACAGCCCGTCTCCGAATCGCACCCGCCGGCTGCACCGATATTATTCACACCGGCTCGACAACCATTTCACAATAATCTGCGCTCCCCCTTGAATTTCCGCTGTTAAATCGCATTTCAGTCTCCTGCCCGCGCTACGGCATATCGGTTGCTCACGTTAAAGCTCAAGATGAGGTCTATAACCGCTCTCCCCTGGCCGACAGACATGAATCGTGGGAGCAACATAAAGATGAAACAGCGACACCTCGTAACCGTTTTCGCCCTGGCCCTGCTGGTCGCACTCTTTTCTAGCGCCGTAGCGCGAGCTGCGAACGTCGAAGACGCCAAAGAAGACACAGACACACGTATCATCAACGCCAGGGTGGTCGAGGCCACTGACACGCGCATCTCTGTCGTTGCGCGCAGCGGCGTCGAGCACGTGATCGCCATAGACCGCACCGATACGAAAGTGACGATCGACGGACTGGTCGTCTCGCTACAGGATTTGCGCGAGGGTGATCTGGTCACAGTCGAGCTGGATGCGGATAACCCTATGAAATTTGCCAGGAATATATCTATGCGATCCGACCAGACAGAGGTCGCGCGCAATCGCCGGTAGGAGCCCAGGTGCTCTCTTCTTGAGCGTCGCCCGCGCGCCCACCGGCTGAAAGGGCCGCTCGTCCCTCGCAGGCGAGCGGCCCGTTTTATGTTAAGCTCGCCCGGTTCCAAGTATCCTTGACGACCGAATCCGCATTCTGACCTTACATCGCCGAGCTTTTCGGCCCGTCGATGGCTGTCATCAGGCTTACATCTGAGAGCCCTGGATGAATCGCCCGGATTTACTACAGACATTCGTGCTCGCCAGCGAATTCAAGGAGGGCGACCTGCTTGTCGGCGGCAATGGGGACGCGCGCCTGCGCGAAGATGCGCGGGCTTCGCTCGCGGGCCTTAGGCTTGGAGAGATAACGAAGCAGGTATTCGTAGAGGACGGTGTGAGCGAGGCTCTTCAACGCTCGCTGAACGCTCGGCTTACGGCGGAAATCTCTCACCTGACGATCGGCCGCTTGAAAAGCATACTGCTCGGCGCTGACGGGAGCGGCTGGGCGCATCGTTACCGAGACGGATTGTCGAGCGAGGTGATCGCCGCGACCGTCAAGTTGATGACGAATGAAGAACTCTCGGCTCTATCCCGTTCGCTTTTCAATCCGCTGCCGTGTGATGGCGCTATCGCTACGGGGTCGCCCGGTCACTTCGGCTCGCGCATTCAACCCAACAGTCCCGCAGACGACGAAGAAGAGATACTCTTCTCGATCCTGGAAGGGCTCAGCCTGGGCTGCGGCGACGTAATACTCGGCATCAATCCGGCTAGCGATTCCCTGGATACTATCGTTCGCCTCGAAGAACTACTCTCCGGGGTGGTCGAGCGCCTGCAACTACCAACCAGGTACTGCGTGCTCTCCGACATCTTGAAGCAGTCGAGCGCACGCGCGCGCACGAAAGTAGATGTCGGATTCCAGAGCCTGGCCGGAAGCTCGAAGGCGCTTCACGGCATGATCGGAATGGACGTTGACGGCATACTCGATCAGGCGCGCGGCTTCGACGCTCTCTATTTCGAGACGGGGCAGGGCTCGGAGGTGACCAACGGCGCAGCCGAGGGCCTGGACATGCTGACGCTCGAAGCGCGCACCTACGGCGTGGCGCGCTACATGGGCCAGCAGGCGGGCGCGTGGATGATCGTCAACGACGTTGCCGGCTTCATCGGGCCGGAGGTCTTTCGCACGGGTGAGCAGCTTGTGCGCGCGTGCCTTGAAGACGTGGTGATGGCGAAGCTGCACGGGCTGACGATGGGCCTGGATGTCTGCTCGACCTTTCACATGGGCATCGAGCCCGGTGAGCTGCAACGTTTGACCACGCTCATCGCCGAGCGGGCCGCGCCCGCTTACCTGATGGCGGTTGCCGGTAATACGGACCCCATGCTCGGCTACATGACCACCTCTTTCCGCGACCATCCGCGCCTGCGCCGCCTCACCGGGAGGCGTATCTCGACGCCTATGGAGAGAAGGCTTATCGCGCTCGGCATTATGAGCGAGGGCGGCCGGTTGCGCGCTGACGCGACGCGGGCCGACGCGCTCTACGCCGTTTACATGAAAGCGGGCGGCGACGCTCGTTCGTCCGAGACGCTGCGCGACGAGGGCGCTAGGAAGATGAAAGAGCTGCGCGGGCGCGGGCTCGATCTGGGCTACGGGCACGATGAAGAGTTCGCCGCTCCGCCCGAGGTCGAATCAAGGATAGAGGCGATCTACAGGCACGCGCGACGCGCTCTGCATGCCGCGCTCGACGGGGCGGTCTTGGGGGATGTCTCGCCGCGCCACATCAGGGTTGGTACTCGCGCCGCCGACAGGGAAGAATACTTATCGCGCGCGCAGACAGGCGAGCTGATCTGTGACGCCGACGCCGCGCGGCTCGTCAACCTTTACGCCTCGCGCCGCCCGCAGGTGCAGATAGTCATCTCGGACGGACTCAACGCGAACGCGCATAACGAGAACCTGCGCGCGGTGTTGCCGCGACTGAGGCGCGAGATTGCGAGCGCGGGCCTGCACTTGGGCGAGACGGATGTCGTGATTCGTAACGGTCGCGTGCGCGCCGGCTATCACGTCGGCGCGTTGCTGGACGTGGAGGCGGTCGTTCACCTGATCGGCGAGCGACCCGGCACGGGGCTGAACACGCTCTCGGCTTATCTCACTTACGGACGAGACGCGGCGGGGCGCTCGCTTTGGAGTCCCGCTCTGGATCACGCGTGCACGACGGCCATTTGCGGCATTCACTCAAGAGGCAGGCGATGCGCGGATGCCGTTGACGAGATCGCGCGATGCCTGGGCCGCATGTTCGAGGAGCGCCGCTCTGGCGTCGGCCTGGGGCACGAAGCATCACGCCCCCAGGCGGAAATACCGCCGTTATGAAAACAGCGACGGCGCTCTCTGGGGCAAGCCGCGCCGCATATTCAGCAGGACGCTGATCTCTATCTGGTGCTCCAGAAGATCGGGGCCTCGGGTTTGAGACTGCGTTCGACGGCGAGCGCGACGAAGCCCATCGTATAGCGCGCGTTGATTTCCAGCAGCGGGTGCAAGCCTCCCGCGTGCTCAAGCGCGTCGATTCCGACCGGCCCGAAATAACCCTCTTTGAAGATACGCTCTCCGACCAGGCGGGCGATTCTTTCAAGCTCTTTGACGCGATCAGGAGCAGGCGGGCGGCCCAGCAGATACCCTTTGCCCGTGCCAGCGCCGTTGGTTTGCAGGTCGCTGATGCCGTGAATCACGAATGCTCCGCCAGAAGAAATCTCCATCACGACGCCGTACTCGCGTTCGACTTCGAGCCACGTTTGAAAGATCAGGGTCTCTCCCCTGTCGAAGCGCCTTTGAGACCAGCGGGCCTGCGGCTCTCCCACGGACGGGCCTCTGCCGAGTACGCGGTCGCGCGCGGCGAACCCGAAAGGGCTCTTGACGACCCATTTATCAACGGGCGCGGGACAGGCGCGTGCGACCGCTTCCCTTAGCTCTTCGATGGTCGAGGCGGTCGTGGCGTAGGGCTGCGCCAGCCCCAGCTCTACTTCCAGTGCGTGGCTCCAAAGCTTTGAATTGACGCGAGCGACGATGTCGAATGGAATGGCTCGCACGATTGCGCCCGCCCGTTCACCTGCGGCCACGGCGCTCGGCGTCCATCCCCAGGGCGTAAAAGTGCGAGCGGTCTGACCCCCTATTTGTGCTGTAGAGACAAGCTCCACCCGGCGACGCTGCGCCTCAATCTTGAGAGAGTCCGGCCAGGGCTCGGGCAGTAAGAGCGCGTCGCCCGGTTGCGCCAGCCATAACAGGTGCGCGGCCAAACGCCGGTTGAGGGCTTCGGCGGAAGGGAGACGACGGTACGCGCCGGCCGTGTGGGCCAGTTCCGTCTCGAAATCGGCGTTCATGTGCCATAGCCTTGACCCCATAAGCGATGCTGAAAAGTCCTTAATAGGCGAATCTGCGTATCAGTGCCGCGTCCGGTGGCTAGCTCCCGGCGCGGCCTTGAGTTGCGTCGGCGACACGGCGGAAAAGAGATCGCTTAATGCAGCCATAGATTTATAGCGCACCGCCGCCGGTCTAGTCACTCTTCCGGGCGATCAGAATCAGGCTCGACTCAAACGTGGCGTAGACATTTTCTCTCTCGGAAATCGGCCTGGGATTATGAGCGTCGAGGTAATAAGATGTCGTCATGTAGAGTCGGTTAAGGTATGCTCGGATCGTTCAGGGGTACGCGGCTCGTTCATTTGTTCGTACACCGAAGGGGAAGGAATGCGCTTGTCATGCAGACGGTATTGAACGAGGTGGAGGTGCGAGTCCTCGGAGCGCTGATCGAAAAGCAGGTCACCACGCCCGAATACTATCCTTTGACGCTAAACGCCCTGACGCAGGCATGTAATCAGAAGAACAACCGCAGCCCTGTGGTTTCATACGACGAGGCGACCGTCACAGAGGCGCTCGAAAGCTTGCGCGCGAAGAACCTGGTCTATGTCTTTTACGGCAGCAATAGCCGTGTGCCCAAGTATAAGCATGTGGCTTCGGAAATATTCGAGCTGGGCCAAAGGGAATTGGCCGTCATGTGCGTGCTGATGCTCAGAGGCCCGCAGACCCCCGGCGAGCTTCGCGGTCGCACAGACAGGATGTACGACTTTTCAGGGTTGGAGGAGGTTGAGGAAACGCTCAATGCTTTGATCGCAAAGGAGCCGCAGGCATTGGCGACGAAGCTCGCGCGCCAGTCAAGCCAGAAAGAGGTTCGCTACGCGCACCTGCTGGCCGGGGAACCCAACATCTACCAGGAAGCCGAGAGAGGACACGCGGAAGCCGCCCCGGCTCGTAATTCCCCTGACGCCGGAAAGATTTCAAACCTGGAGCAGGAGGTCGAAGCACTGCGCGCTGAAATGAAGAGCCTCCGCCAGGAGTTTGAAGATTTCAAGAAACAATTCGACTGAGGTCGTTGAAGCGAGCCCGTGCGTTGAAAAGCGGCGGAACGCGCGCGCGTGTTAGCGACCTTCCCGCGCTAGAGCAGGCGAGCGGTAATTCCGTGCTGCTCTAAGAGTGAAAGCGTGATCGTGCCGGCCGGGTAGGCGAAGCGGCCAGGGTTGCCGCGCAGGGTTGCTAAGAAACGTCGAAGCCGGTAAGTTCATGTGACGCGCGGCTCTTAAATTTACATCGGCCGGGCGTCGTTCCTCTGACTGAATGCCAAGCTGAAAATTTCTGTGAATGGAGTAAGAAATGAGACGATCTATCTCGAACGCTTTGATTTCGGCGCTGCTGATTACCGGCAGCGCAATTGTCGGGTTGGCCCAGGGCGGGCAGCAGCCTAAGGTTGTAGCCGCGCCAGCTTCGGGCGTGCGCGCGGAGTTGTTGCGCCAGCTTGAGGAGGCCGAAAAGAAGCTGGTGGCCCTGGCCGAGGCCACGCCTCAGGAGAAATATTCCTGGAGACCGGGCGAGGGAGTCCGCTCCATAAGCGAGGTCTACATGCACGTCGCCGGCGCTAATTTCAATATCCCGAAGGCCGCCGGCATCAATCCCCCCGCGGGGCTTGAGAGCGACCTTGAGAAGATCGCGGATAAGGTCAAAGTAGTCGATACTCTGAAGCGATCGTTTGAACATCTGCGCGCAGCACTGGTGAGCACCGCCGACGCCGACATGGACAAGAAGGTAAAGCTGTTTGGCAGCGACACGACTGCCCGCGATGTCTTCATACTACTGACGACGCACGCCCACGAGCACCTGGGCCAATCAATCGCCTACGCGCGCATGAACAATATCGTGCCGCCCTGGACGGCCGCGAGGCAGCAAGCACAGCCACAGCAGCAGCCGACGCCGCGTCCCAAGCCATAATAGATTTCTGCGAGGCAGGGTCTTTGGCTCCGACTTCAAAGGCGGCGCGGACTAGCGCGCAGAGTCAGTAGTCCCGTTGCCATCAATGGTCGCGCCGCGCCGGTTCTCGGCAGAGGGCGACAACATCTCGTCCTGACGGGCCCGCTTAAACTCGTGCCCCGTCTCAAGTGATTACGATCCTAGAGGCAAAGGAACAGCTCAATAGTGGCCCGGAACACCCATGCGACGACGGCGAACAAGGCGACGACGACGACGGCTGCTGCTGCGGGCGCGGCCGCCGATTACAAAATCTGGCAGGTCATCGCGGCTTCCGCCGTCGGGACTATGATCGAGTGGTATGACTTCTATATTTTCGGAAGTCTGGCCATCGTCATCTCGCCCCTCTTTTACCCGGAGGGCAATAATACGCTCGCGCTCGTCGCCTATCTTTCCACCTTCGCGGTGGGCTTTGTCGTGCGTCCCTTCGGCGCTCTCTTCTTCGGACGCATAGGCGACCTGGTCGGACGCAAGTACGCCTTCCTGGTCACGCTGTTGATTATGGGAGGGGCGACGGCCCTGATCGGCTTTCTCCCGACGTATGCGACAATCGGTCTCGCCGCGCCCGTCATCCTGCTGTTGATTCGCATCCTGCAAGGTTTGGCGCTCGGCGGCGAGTACGGTGGCGCGACCGTCTACGTCGCAGAGCATGTGCCGGACGCAAAGCGCGGCTTCTACACCAGTTTTATACAGATCACGGCGACGCTCGGACTGTTCATCTCGCTGGCCGTGATCCTCGTCGTGCAGAATGCCATGACCAAGGAGGCGTTCAACCTTTGGGGCTGGCGCATTCCCTTCATCATCTCTATCTTCCTGGTCGGCATCTCGCTTTACATACGGCTGCGTATGAAGGAGTCGCCGATCTTCCAGTATCTAAAGGGCGCGGGCCTGACCTCCGCACGCCCGCTCAAGGAGGCCTTCACGCAGTGGGACAATTTGAAGCGCGTCCTGATTTCGCTCTTCGGTGCAACCGCAGGCCAGGGTGTCGTGTGGTACACGGGACAGTTCTACGCGCTCTTTTACCTGCAAACGATCCTGAAGGTGAACGGCACGTCGGCGACCTACATCATCGCCATCGCGCTCCTGTTGGGGATGCCCTTCTTCGTCCTTTTCGGCGCGTTGTCGGATCGCGTCGGGCGCAAGTGGATAATCATGCTCGGCTGCCTGTTGGCCGCCCTCTCTTATATTCCGATATACACGGCGATGCAGAGGGCCGCGGGCTCGAACGTCGTCACGGCCGCATCACAGAGAAACCAGACTACGGGCGCGATCAATCTCGTGCCGCTGACTTCGGTTGACGGCGCGTTGCAGCCCGCCAGGGAAGTCCTGACGTACACTGATTTCGGCGGCCTTCTGGGCAACCCCGCCGCCTGGAAGCTGATACTGCTGGTCTTCATACAGGTCATCTTCGTGACGATGGTTTATGGGCCCATCGCCGCCTACCTGGTCGAGGCGTTTCCGGCAAAGATCAGGTACACTGCCCTCTCGCTACCCTACCATATCGGCAACGGCGTCTTCGGCGGATTGCTGCCGCTCATCGGACTGCTGATCGTGGCGAAGACCGGAAACATCTACGCCGGTCTGTATTACCCGATCGTAGTCGCCATCGCTACTTTCATCACGGGCGCGCTACTACTCAGGGAGACCAGGAGCGTGCTGATATGGAAAGAGATGGAGACGGCGACGCCCGACAACCTGAAGAGCGACATCGAAGGCCCAGCCTGACGCGCGGCCGCTTTGCCCTTGGAAATCCGTAAAGGGATTTCATGGTGGGCTCGCCCAAGGCCCGCCACCAGGGTAGTCGCCGGCCGCCGGCGGAGCAACCCTGTCTCACGCGGGCCTCCTCTAATTCCAAAGTATTAAAAAGTAGATGCCGGAGGTTATGATGATCGCTCTTCGGAAGTATCTTCTCGCCTCGATTGTGATAGCGGCGGTGGCGTTGTTTTGCAGGAGCAGCCATCAGGCCGACGGGCCCAGCGCCATGTTCCGCAACGGGCCATCCCACTCAGGAGTTTACATCTCGGCTGAGATAGCAGGCTTCGGCGGCCTGCAATGGCGGTTTCAGACGGGCGGCGCGGTTCGCTCGTCTCCCGTCATCGCAAGAGATGTCTTGTATGTCGGAAGCAGCGACGGACATATCTATGCGATTGACGCAAACACCGGCGGCGAGCGATGGCGATTCGATGCCGGGAGCGCCGTCACCTCCACACCGGCGGTCGTAAACGGCTCGGTCTATTCCGGCACTTATGACGGAAGGCTTTTGGCTTTGGATGCGGCGTCGGGCAAAGCGCTCTGGTCTTTGAAGACCGGACCGGATGCCCCGCTCGCCTGGGGGTACGAGAGCGGCGACTTTTTCAGCTCGTCGCCGACCGTCTACGGCGAAAAGGTTCTCTACGGAGGCGGCGACGGTTTTCTATACGCGTTGGAAAGCTCTACGGGGCGCGAATTATGGAAGGCAAAGACGGGCGGGCGGATTCGCTCGTCGCCCGCCGTGGATCGCGGGGTGGTCTTCTTCGGCAGCTTTGACGGCAGCCTCTACGCGGTTGACCTCGAAAGCGGTAGGCAGAAGTGGCGCTATGAGACGGAAGGCGGCGGGTTGAATTCCGGCGAGTTCGGGTACGACCGTAAAT
>DASQYE010000223.1:0-2725 GCA_035639355.1 Pyrinomonadaceae bacterium | reverse complement strand
CCAGTCCCTTACGCCATTCGGCCTTCACGACCTCCCCGGATCAGATCATGCTCTGTATGAACCAGGTGTTGCCGCAGACGAAGAGCGTATGCTTCAGGCAGTTGACGTGCATGAGCAGTTCCGCCGTGGCGCTGTAGACGGACCAGATCGTACCGACAATCAGAGCCGTCCAGACGATCGTTATGTGACTGTTACTTTTCATTGGAGTGCCCTCTTTATGCTGCCGCCTCCGAGGCCCGTTCGCTTGATGTCGGGCGCAATATAGGCGCATCGCGTGTAAATGTCATCAAACCCAGGTAAATAGAGGTAAAAGATGTCAACGAGTTGTAAAATCGAGGGGCGGGCTACAGACGCTTGAAGGCGATTCGGTGTATGTTATGCGGCGTCGTCGTCGGGAAGTGAAATGATGATTAAGCTCCGAAATTTTTTAAAGCGACATGTGCTCCTGGTCGGCCTGGTCGCCGTGGTCGCCCCGCTCCTGTGCATACTGGCGCTGCAATACTGGTCTCTGTTGAAGCTTGAGAAGACTTCGAGCGTCGCCGACAAGGTGTGGATGAAAAACTACCTGGCGGATGTCGCCACCGAAGTCAAGTATTTTTATAGAAACTATGCCGAGCAGATGTTGAACGTTCCGGCCTATGCCATCACGGAGGAGAGGCTGGCTAAAGGCAAGTCGCCGTTTGGCACGTGCGAATCCCGCAGCGCCAAGCGCCTGTTCGTCATCACGTTCAGCCCCGACGGCAACTCTAAGACATACTTTTATGAGCCCTCCTGCAAGACGCTCATCAACACCCAGGTCGCTTCGGAGGCGCGCGCCATCAACGTCGCGGCGGCCTCCTTCAAGCAGTTGAGCAAGGAAGGGGCCGTGGTGAAGATACCTAGTATCAGCTCGGATGATCGAGACCCCGAGAACAGGTTGATTCTCAAGCCCGTGCTCGACGAATCGTCCAAGGTCATAGGCGTCGTCGGCTTCATCATCGACGCCGACTATTTCAAGCACGAGCTGCTACCGCAAACGATCAACAACTCGCTGCCGAAATTTTATCCCGACGGTACACACGATAATGTGATCGTCAGCGTGTACGACTACAAGAGGAACCTGATTTACGCGACGCAGCCCATGCGGGGGCAGAACGACGATACCTGGATTTCGCTGCCATATTTCTACGACCTGCACCTAGGGATTCAGAGCCGCAACATGACGCCGGAACAGTGGGCCCGCTGGAACTTCATCGTCAACCTCTCGTTATCGATACTGATGACGACCGTATTGATCGGCGGCATAGGGCTGGCGCTGCGCACGGCTTCGCGCGAGCTGAAGGTCTCGCAGATGAAGACGGATTTCGTCTCCAACGTCTCGCACGAGCTAAGGACGCCGCTCTCCTCCGTCCGCGTCTTCGGCGAATTCCTGCGGCTGGGCCGCGTCAAGGAACCGGAAAAGATTCGCGAATACGGCGAGTACATAGAGACTGAGAGCCGCCGGCTGACCCAGTTGATTAACAACATTCTGGATTTCTCGAAGATAGAGTCGGGACGCAAGACCTACCAGTTCGAGCGCGCCGACATCGCGGAAGTGATCGCCGAAACCCTCAAGACGCTCGAAGTACAGTTGAAGCAGAACGGCTTCTCGGTCATCTTTGAAGCGCCGCGCACGCCGCTTCCGCCCACCGTCATCGACGCCGACGCCATCGCGCAGGCCTTCATGAATCTTCTGGATAACGCCGTCAAATATTCCGGTGCGGCCAGGGAGATCGTCGTCCAACTGGACATGGCTGACGGCTTTATACGCCTTTCGGTCACGGATCACGGCATAGGCATTGCGCGCGAGGAGCAGGAGAAGATTTTCGACAAGTTCTATCGCGTCAGTACGGGTCTGGTGCACGACGTAAAGGGAAGCGGCCTGGGTCTCTCGCTCGTCAAGCATATCGTCGAGGCACACAGCGGCAAAGTCACGGTCAGGAGCGAGCCGGGGCGCGGCAGCAGCTTTACGATTCACCTACCCGCAGAGAAAAATTCCGGCCAGGACACAGAGAAGAGCCAGGGCTCTAAACCTTTGGTCAAAGACGAGCGCCCGCTCGCGCTCGGCTTCAAAGACAAAAAGGGATTCACCTGAGTCTGCCAGCCGAAGCGCGGCGGAATATTTATCGGGGCCGCCGTCGGCTTTACCGGGCCTTAAATTTGAGAGTCTATGAATAATTGATCTGGTGATTTTATCTATGCGTAAAGTTCTCGTGGTCGAAGACGATCAGGCGATGGCCATCGCCTTGCGTGACGGGTTTGAGTATGAAGGCTACGCGGTGACAGTCGCGCGCGACGGCGATTCGGGGCTCCGTCTCGCCTCGGAGAAGGGCGTCGATCTGGTCATCCTTGACGTGATGCTGCCGAAGATGAGCGGGCTGGATGTGTGCAAGCAGCTCCGTAGCATAGGCAACGGCACGCCCATCATCATGCTGACGGCGCGCGGGCAGGAAATAGACAAAGTCCTGGGGCTCAAATGCGGCGCGGATGATTACGTGACGAAGCCATTTAGCTTTCTGGAGCTGATGGCGCGCGTCGAGGCCGTCTTGCGTCGCGCCTCTAAGAAGGATGAGCAGCTCGACCTATACCAGTTCAGCGACGTGACGCTCAATTTCAAGAACTTCGAGGCGACCAAGGGCGGAAAGCCCCTTGACCTCTCATCACGCGAATTCAAGCTGCTCAAATATTTCATAGAGCATCGAGGCGA
>DASQYE010000222.1:0-3179 GCA_035639355.1 Pyrinomonadaceae bacterium | reverse complement strand
GGATGAATGCACACTGCCGCCGCGTCCATCATCCACACCTCGTCCATATCGCTTACGTCGAGCGAATTCATCGCCGCGTAGAAACGCTCGTTGGCCTCAAGCACGGCGCGCTTCTCGTCCGCCATACTGATCTCTCCATTTTCAATCAAACCGCGCTGCTGCTAAGATGACGCGCTTCGGAATCCGAAAATCTGCACTGATCTTTTGCTATTCATGAGACTTCGCTTACTTTATCACGGACACTGCTTTGACGGCGTAGCTTCGGCCGCCGTCTTCACGCGATTTTACCGCGATCGTATTCGCCCCGGCGCGGACGTATCTTATACGGGGCTGCTTCACCGGCCCGGCGCGCTCTTCGACGAAGAGATGTTCGACGGTGACGAGAACGCCATCGTCGATTTTAAATACTCGACTTCCGCGCGACTGACCTGGTGGTTCGATCATCACCAGTCTGCGTTTCTCACCCCGGAAGACGAAGCGCACTTTCGCGCCGACAATTCAGGCCGAAAGTTCCTGGACGCGACGCGCAAGTCCTGCACGGAACTGATCGCCTCGGTCGCGCGCTCGCGCTTCGGTTTTCATGACGAGATGCTTGAGCCCCTCGTACACTGGGCGCACATTATAGACGGCGCGCTCTACGAATCGCCCGCGCAGTGCGTAGAGCTTGGCGCACCCGCCTTGCAGCTGATGCAGGTGATCGAGAGCGACCCCGACGACCTCTTTATAGAGCAGATCATACGAGAGCTAAGCCTGCGCCCGCTCGACGACGTGGCGAATGACGAGAAGGTGCAAAGACGCTTTCGACCGATCCTGGCCCGTCACCTTGAGACGCTCGAAACCATCCGGCGCAAGGCGCGCTACTCAAACGGCGTCGTGCAGTTCGACCTCGTTGACGACGGGCTCGAAGGCTTCAATAAATTCATCCCCTACTATCTCTATCCGGAGACCACGTATTCCGTAGCTCTCACGCGCGGCCCCCAACGCACCAAGATCTCCGTGGGCTCGAACCCTTGGAGCCCGCGCCCGCGCACGCACAACATCGCATCCATCTGCGAGCGGTACGGCGGCGGCGGCCACGCCGTCGTCGGCGCAGTATCATTCAAGCCGGACGAGGTGGAAAGGGGACGAGCGGCCGTGCGAGAGATTATTGCGGAGTTGTCGAACAACAGCGTAGAGTAATAGCGGGGGTTCTATTATGCGACAAGTTCTTTCGTCCCTCTCATTACTCGTTTTCGGCTGCATCGCACTGGCAACAAACCCAATCTCTTCGCGCTCATCCGCGCCCGAGTGTCTGACGATCACGATTGACACGCCGTCTCAAATTATATGCCCGGCCGCCGCGGTGACTTTTACGGCGAGCGTCGAGGGCGACGAACCGAACGCTAAACGGACGTTTAATTGGACGGTCTCGACGGGAAAGATCATCAGCGGCCAGGGCACGAGCACGATCACGGTAGCGACCGCCGGTGCTTCGGGTGATGCGGATTACCAGGGTATCAGAGCGAGCGTCGAGGTCGGCGGTCTGACGGCGAGCTGTTCCACAACGGCTTCTTGCACGGTACAACTGAAAGCCTTTTGTCCCGATCGAAAGTTCGACGAGTTTGGCGATCTGTCTTTCGACGAGGAGAAAGCGCGGCTCGAAAGCTACATCTCCCGGTTGCAGAGCGACCAGGACACGCTCGGCCTTATAAAGGCTTACGCGGGTAGATGTGCCCGCGTGGACGAGGCCGATACACGACTCGAACGTATGAGAGACTATCTGGTCAACCTGCGCGGCCTCGACCGAATCGTCACGAAAAACGAGGGCTGTCAGGAGGAAGATCAAGCCGAAGTAAGGATCGAGCTATGGGTCATGCCGACCAAAGCGCCTCCGGCCCCCATTCCGAACATCAATCTAAGGGAGGCGCAGAACAGTCCCGCTCCCGCGAGTAAGCCGAACAGCCCGTAAGATACGACTGGCCGCGCGCAGACTACTAGACGGCGAGCGCGCTCCTTAACGCGCCATCAGCTCTTCTATCTCCTCGGGTTGCTTGGGCACTTTGCTTGAGAGCACGCGCTGGCCCTCGTCCGTGATGAGCACGTCGTCTTCGATGCGGACGCCTATGCCGCGATACTTTTCCGGGATGTCCTCCGCATTCTCCGCGACGTAGAGACCAGGCTCGACCGTAATGACCATGCCGGGCTCAAGGCGGCGCGACTGGCCGTCCTGGTAGTAGCGACCCACGTCATGCACGTCTATGCCGAGGAAGTGGCCGAGCCCGTGCATGTAGAACTTCTCATACTTCTTCTCTTCGATCAGCTTCTGCGTCTCGCCCTCCAAGAGACCGAGACGCGTCATCCCTTCCGTCAACATCTCTATCGAGTGGCTTTTCAGTTCGTCCAGGCTGACGCCCGGCCGCGCCCTATTGACACAGTCCACCTGGGTGCGAAGCACCAGATCGTAGATGTCGCGCTGCGCCGTGGTGAACCGCCCGTTGACGGGGAAGGTGCGCGTGATGTCGGACGCGTAGCCTTTGTACTCCGCGCCAGCATCTACGAGCAGCAGGTCGCCGTCATTGAGCGTCGAGTCGTTGTTGACGTAATGAAGCACGGTGGCGTTCGCGCCCGCGCCGACGATGGAAGTGTAGGCCGGAGCGTTCGCGCCGTTTCGGCGGAAGATAAATTCGATCAGCGCCTCTATCTCGTACTCCTTCATGCCGGGGCGCGCCGACTTCATCGCCTCACGGTGGGCCTCGGCCGCGATGTCGGCCGCGCGCTGCATCAGTTCTATCTCTTCCTCGCTTTTAATGAGGCGCATCTCGTGTATGATCGCGCCCGTGTCGATGATGGCCTCGGGAGCGTTGACGCCCTTGCGCCCCATCGAGCGCATACGGCTGATCTGCCTGATGATCTGATCGTCCAACTCCGGATTGCCCGCGCCTATGCGATAGTACAGATTGCGCGCGCCGTTGATGAGGTCGCCCAGTTTTTCCCTGAACTCCTCTATGGGAAAGGCCGCGTCCGCGCCGTACTCTGAAAGAGCGCCTTCGGTCCCGGCCCGTTTCCCGTCCCATATCTCTCTTTCGGGATCGCGCGGGCGGACGAAGAGCGTGAACTTGTGCTCGTCGTGGTTGGGCGCGATGACGGCGATCGACTCCGGCTCGTCGAAGCCGGTCAAATAATAGAAGTCAGAGTTCTGA
>DASQYE010000221.1:0-2164 GCA_035639355.1 Pyrinomonadaceae bacterium | reverse complement strand
CGCTCGCCTGAGCCTGCGTTTAACTGCCGAAATCAGCGCCGGGTACTCTCTCATAGGCCCCCACCGCGACGACCTGGAGATACTGTTTGACGGGCACGATATACGCGCCTTTGGAAGCTCCGGCCAACAGCGTAGCGCATTGATAATACTTGACTTAGCGTCGATTTCGGTGTATCATTCATGGCACAACGAGTATCCGCTTTTCCTCATCGACGACGTGGACGCGGAGCTTGATCGAAAGCGCATAAGTCACTTGCTGGAATACCTTGAGGGGCGCACTCAGACGTTTATCACGACCTCAAAAGAGAGCCTCGTCGAGCAGTTTGTCGCGCGCGCCAACGTGTACAGGATCAGCGAGGGCGCGGTCATGGGAAACGGATACGAAACGGAGCTGATCTCGACAAGCGCAAGCGCCGCCGAGAGCATCTAATGTTCGAGGCGCAAGGCCCACTAGGGCGTCTGCTCCGATCGAAAGTAGAAGAACAAATTTTATGAGCAGCATTTACGAAGAGGAGAGTAGTTTGGTAACAGCAACATCAACATTATCGAAGAAGAAAAATATGGCCTACGATTCAAGCTCGATTACCGTCCTCGAAGGACGCGACGCCGTGCGCAAGCGCCCCGCCATGTACATCGGCTCGACCGGCGATCTGGGCCTCCATCACCTCGTTTATGAAGTCGTAGATAATTCGATCGACGAAGCCCTGGCGGGCTACTGCGACACCGTAGAGGTCGCAATCCATCTGGACAATTCGATTACGGTCGTAGATAACGGTCGCGGCATTCCCGTCGATTACCATAAGCAGGAAAAGAAGAGCGCCGCCGAAGTGGTCATGACCAAGCTTCACGCGGGCGGTAAATTCGATTCCAATGCTTACAAGGTTTCGGGCGGCCTGCACGGCGTGGGCGTCTCCTGCGTCAACTTCCTTTCGGAAACGCTCCGCCTTGAAATCTGGCGCGACGGCAAGACCTACGAGCAGGAATACGAGCGCGGCATCCCGGTCACGAAACTCGAACAGACGGGAAAGACGCGCAAGCGCGGCACCAAGATCACTTTCAAGCCGGACACGGAGATTTTCGATACCACTGTCTTCAGCTTCGATAAGCTGTCGGAGCGCCTGCGCGAGAAGGCTTTTCTAAACAAAGGCATTCGTATCACCATCAAGGATGAGCGCGAGGAGACGGAGCGCTCTCACGAGTTCTACTACAAGGGTGGAATCGCGGAGTTCGTCAAGCACCTGAACAAGAACAAGAATACTCTGCACGACAAGCCCATCTATTTCGAGCGCAACGCCGATGCGCTCTCCATCGAAGTGGCGATCCAGTACAACGACGCCTACGACGAGAAGGTCTATTCGTTCGCCAACAATATCAATACGGTTGACGGCGGAACGCACCTTTCCGGCTTCCGCTCGGCGTTTACGCGCACCATTAACGCCTACGCGCAGAGCTCCGGTCTGGCCAAGAACTTCAAAAGCTCGCTCTCGGGCGACGATGTGCGCGAGGGCCTGGTCGCCGTCATCTCCGTCAAGTTGCCGCAGCCGCAGTTTGAAGGGCAGACCAAGGGTAAGCTCAATTCGGATGTCAAAGGCGCTGTCGAATCGTTCCTCAACGAGCGTCTGACCGAATACTTCGAGCAGAACCCGACCGTCGCCAGGAAGATCGTCGGCAAGGCCGTCGATGCCGCACGAGCGCGCGAGGCGGCGCGCAAGGCGCGCGAGATCGTGCGCAAGGGCGCAATCGGATCAACCATGCTTCCCGGAAAGCTCGCCGATTGCCAGGAACGCGACCCCGCCCTGTGCGAGATTTACATTGTAGAAGGGGATTCTGCTGGCGGTTCGGCCAAACAGGGTCGTGATCGTAAGAACCAGGCGATCCTCCCGTTAAAAGGTAAAATCTTGAACGTCGAGAAGGCCCGCTTCGACAAGATGCTCGGCCACGGCGAGATAAAAACGCTGATCACGGCGCTCGGGACGGGCATCGGGCGCGAGGACTATGACCCGGAGAAGGCGCGCTACCACCGCATCATCCTGATGACGGACGCCGACGTGGACGGCAGCCACATCCGCACGCTGCTGCTCACGTTCTTCTACCGGCAGATGCCGGAGCTCATCCAGAGGGGCTACCTCTACATCGCGCAGCCGCCGCTCTACAAAGTCACGCG
>DASQYE010000220.1:0-3379 GCA_035639355.1 Pyrinomonadaceae bacterium | reverse complement strand
CAAGGACACGTTCCTAACGAGCCGCGTCCAGACGCGCTACAACAGCCGCGTGCTGGTCGAAGAGGATCGCAGCGACTATCGCAGGGTGAGCTGCATGATGCTTCCCTTCCGCATCGTCACGCGCTTGCAGGGCCAGCGCCTGGCAGACCTGACCATCGACAGCTACGACCTGCAAACGGCTGTTCCGGCGGCGACCTTCACCATCACGACCAGGTAGGCGCGACCGAGCCGCAGCAGCGGCAGCATTTCAGGCCGAAAGGAAAATATAACCGGCGCGATTATCTTCAAAGATGATCGCGCCGGTTCCCTTTTTTCCGACAGACTGTATGCGCCGTAGACGGCGAGCGAATGAAGCTTTCCCGACGCGAGCCAGCTCGAATCAGGACTGCTCCCGGCCTTAATCAAGATCGCTCCTGGCCCTCCCGTAGAGACTTCTGCCGCCAGTCGCGATTCTGTCCGATTCTTCGGACGTATATGGATGCGCCCTGTATCCTCTCGACTTCGACCCTGTCCCCGGCTTCGAGCGGCTCTTCACCCTCGGCCGGATAGGCCGTCCACGTCGAGCCGAAGACCTTGACCGCGCCCTCGTTGAGTGGCCCGTGGCTCGAAGTGACCACCGTGCCGATCTTGCCCGGCAGCCCGTCAACGCCCGACTTGAGGTCTAAGCCGGATTTTTCGCGCGAGAAATAGTTGACGAAGATAGTACGCGAAGCGGCCGTGAGCGCAACCGACACGATCGCAAAGATGAGGAACTGTAGAGGCAGGCTGTCGAGGCCGACCAGCCCGGCAAAGGCGGCGACGAGCGCGCCTATGCCGAACCATAAAAGGACGAACCCAGGCGTAAAAACTTCGGCGATGATTAGAATGACGCCGAGCACAGTCCATAAAATCCAGGCTATGTTATCCATCTCTAGCGCTTCCTGCACGCTGAAAGCTAGTGCGATCATCCTTTGAAGATATTCCTGACGACGAACCAGATGTTGGCGGGGCGTTCGGCCAGACGCCGCATGAAGTATGGATACCAGTGCTTACCATAGGGGACGTAGACGCGCACGTTGTAGTCGTCGCTCGCCAGTTTCTCCTGAAGGTCGCGCCGCACGCCGTAGAGCATCTGAAACTCGAAAGCCTCACGGCCTATTCCTTCGCTTCGCATGAAACGGATCGTCTCGTTAATCATATTCGGGTCGTGCGTCGCTATGCCGTGATAGGTTCCGGATGCGAGCAGCAGTTTCATCACTCGCACGTAATTGGCGTCCACATCTTTCTTGTCCGGGAAAGCGACATCCGGCCCCTCGTTGTAAGCGCCCTTGCAGATGCGTATGCGCGCGGGAATCTTCAACAGGTCAACGGCGTCGTCGTAGGTGCGTCGCAGGTAGGATTGCAGGACGATGCCGACATCGTTGAGACCGAACTCGGCCCGCAGGCGCTTGAAAATGTCTATCGTCACCTGCGTGACGTTCGAGGCCTCCATATCCACGCGCACGAAGTTGCCGCGCCTCGCGGCATCGGCGACCACAGTGCGGGCGTTGCGATAGGCGAGTTCGGGGTCGATTTCGAGCCCGAACTGTGTGAGCTTGATCGAGACGTTCGAGCGTATCCCTGTTTCGTCTATGCGCGCCAGGATGTTCAGATACTCTCGTACCTCCTGTTCCGTCTCCTCGGCGCTCGTGACCGACTCGTTCAGATGATCGAAGGATGCCGTGCAGTCCTTCCGGTTGATCTCGCGTATGGCGGCGACGGCCTCTTCAATATCTTCGCCCGCGACGAAGCGCGTGGTTAGCTTCTTGAAGGGGGGAAAGCGGGTCGCAAAATCCTTGAGCCCTTCACGGCGCGACAGGTATAGGAGCGCGTTTCTCGTAACCATTTCCGTCAGGTGACAAGCGGCGGTCGAGCAGGGAAAGCCTCTGAGAGCCCCCCTCCTCGTCCTTAGCTTGTTCTACCCCCGCCTTTCATTTTTCGTCACCCGTCGCTTGTCACTCCGCACTGCTGTGATATGCTTGGCGACGCTGTTCACCACCTCGTATCTATCAACGACAAAGGACAGGGCGATCCGGTTTTGCCGCCGAAGGACCAACGCCGTATGCGCTGGAAGCTACTACTGACTGCATCTCTCGTCGCCACGGTGATCGGCGCGGGCGCTCCGCTTGGCATTATCCTCAGCTTATCCGGCTCAAAAGAACCGCTCGCCAGCCATGACCCGATCATCCTCGGCACGCTCCTGATCCCAGTGCTGGCGATCGCGGCGGCGGGCATCTTCGTCTACAGACACACGGCGCGCAGGCGGCAGATTCAAGCCATGTTGACGGTGCTGCTGGCCGCGTCTCTGACACTGACGGCGCTGCTCTTTTGCTCCGTACTTCTCTCGAAGCCAGCGCCGGAGACGGAGCCCGCGCCGCGCCGCAATGTCGGATAGACCTAAGACTTCTGCGAGGCAGCAACGGCAGCATAAGAGAATCTTCTGCCCCCTCGCAAGAGCAGCCTATTGCGGCCGCGCGCCGAGCCCTATCAAGGGCTGGACGGGGCGAAGGGCATCGATCACGAAACGCACGTGCTCGTCCAGCTCGACGCCCAGCTCGGCCACGCCCTGCCTTATATCGTCACGATTGACCGTGCGCGCAAACGCCTTGTCCTTGAGCTTCTTCTTGACGGAGGAGACCTCCAGATCGTCCAGGCTGCGGGAGGGACGTACCAGCGCGCACGCCACCAGAAAGCCGCATAGCTCATCGGTCGCAAAGAGGGCGCGCGCCATCACGGTATCGCGCGGGACTCCCGTGTAGGTGGCGTGGCCCATGATCGCGCGGATGATGCGATCCGGGTAGCCGCGACCGCACATTATGGTCGCGCCCTTGAACGGATGGCCGCCTTCCGGGTCTGGAAACATCTCGTAGTCGAAATCATGCAGCAGCCCGACCATGCCCCATTCGTCCACGTCCGCATCCGGCCCACCATAGCGCGGCGCGCAGGCGCGCATCGCCGCCTCAACAGCCAGCGCGTGCTTGCGCAGGCTGTCTCCCTTCGTATACTCGCAAAGCAATTCCCAAGCGTCGTTTCGATCAGGCAACATAATTAAGGGATGAGGGCGGAGGGATGAGGGATGAAGTGGTTGAATCAAAAGTGAATTGAATCAATCACTCAACCTTTTCATCCCTCATCCCTCATCCCTCATCCCTCCTTTAGTATTCCGCGCGAGATGACTATGCGTTGAATCTCGCTGGTTCCTTCGTAGATGGTGGTGACGCGCGCATCTCGGTACATGCGCTCGACCGCGTAATCGCGCGAAAAGCCGTTGCCGCCGTGAATCTGAACAGCGTCGGCGCAGACACGGTTGGCCGTCTCCGAGGCGAAGAGCTTGGCCATCGCGGCGTAGTAGCCGGCCCGC
>DASQYE010000219.1:0-3195 GCA_035639355.1 Pyrinomonadaceae bacterium | reverse complement strand
TTATCGCTTAATCAATCGCCTGTCCGATACGAAGATACCGCTCGATGCAGGCGACTTTCGCTTGATGGATCGCAGGGTCGTTGACGTGCTGCTGATGATGCCCGAGCGCGACCGCTTTTTGCGAGGCATGGTTAGCTGGGTCGGCTTTCGTCAAATAGCCGTTCCTTACCGGCGGGAGGCGCGATATGCGGGCACGAGCAAGTATCCGCTTTTGAAGATGATCGGCTTCGCCACAGATGGTATCATCTCCTTTTCTTTACTGCCGCTAAAACTCGCCATCTGGAGCGGGTTCATAGCCATCTGGCTGGCGATTGCCGGAATACTGATGGCGATTATCGTGCGGCTCTACAAACTTTACGACATCAATCTGGGTCGGGGCTGGGCCTCGATCTTCGTGGCGGTGCTTTTCATGGGCGGCGTGCAGCTGGTCTTTCTGGGAATCATCGGCGAGTATCTGGGCCGCATTTACACAGAGGTCAAGCGGCGTCCCCTCTATGTCGTACAGGAGCGACTCGGGTTCAAGACGCAGAAGTGACGGATAAAGCGGCCCCCGTCTTGTGATTAAATTATGGCGATCAGGTTGCCGTTCGCAAATATTCGACCCGAGGCGCGACGCCGCGCTCTGATTCTTCTGCTGATACTTGCGCTTTCGTTCCTGGTGCGCGGCCTGACGGCGCAGTTCATGGGCCCACGACTGAACGACCCCGGATGGTTTCAATCGGGCTCTTACAAAGTCTTTGACGAGCGCGCGCAGAACATCCTGGACGGGCGAGAGCGCCCCTTCTGGATCGATGACAAAACGCGCACAGACCTGATTCAATATCCTCCGGCTTTTCCGCTGTGGATGGCCTTCATTTACGCGGCGAGCGGCGAGCGATCATCCTACGCGGTTCATCGCGTACACTGGGTTTTGGATGCTCTTTCGGTGCTCGTCATAGTGGGCATCGGCGTCGCCGCTTACGGATGGCGAGTGGGATTGGCCGGGGGCTGGCTGGCGGCGCTCTCGCCGCTGCTGGCACTATATGGCACATGGCCCTCATCAGACCCGCTGACCACCTGGCTCGTCCTCGGCGCAGTTTGGATGCTGGTGTTGAGCGCCAAAGGAAAGAGCACCGGATGGGCCATAGGCTCAGGGTTGATGCTCGGGGTGGCGTGCTGGATGCGCGTCAACCCGTTGCTGCTGGCCTTCTTCTGGGCGCTGGCGCTCCTGCTCTTTTTGCAGGCGAGGTGGCGGCCGAAGGCCAGGCTCGCCGCCGCTCTGGTGCTGAGCACGATGTTTGTCATCTCGCCTGTAGTCGTGCGCAATCTGGTGGTGTTCGACGATTTCGCGCCGACCGGGCTGACCATCGGCACGAATTTGTGGGAGGGGCTCGGCGAAGCGCAATGGGGCGCTGCGGAGGGCGCTCCTTACGGCGACACATTGATGGTGGAGCGCGAGCGCGCTGAGATGGGACTCGCACAGGATTTCCCGCTCAAGCCTTTCTGGCCCGACGGCATCAAGCGCGACCGGGAGCGCGGCCGCAGAGCCTTGGCTATTATCGCCAGGCATCCTTTGAAGTACGCCGCTTTGATGGGGCAGCGCATGTGGGGCATGTTGAAGGTCGCCGGAGAGCCTTCGGGCTTCTATGGAAACGCCGGAATCAACGTCACGAGCAGGAAGTGTTTGCCGGATGGCTGGCAGGGAGGTTTATCGGCTATGCTGGTCAACACCCTGGGGATGATGCAGAGCGTCTTTCGATACCTGGCACTGCCGCTCTGGGCTTACGGGATATGGCAGGCCATGCGACGGGATGCGCGCATTACGGGAGTGCTCTTAGCGACAGTATTTTACTACCTCGTGCCGGGCGCGGCGGCGCATACGGAGCTGCGCTACGTTTTACCCATGCACGGCTTGCTCGTCATCTTCGCCGGATTCTCTGTGTGCAGTCTGAGCGAAACTCTTTACAGTGTGATAAAGGGGCGGGGCGACCGGCGAAATAGAAACGAGATGGAGGCGGATAAACAGGCTGTATGAAAAAGAGGTTGTTAGAATATCTGGCATGTCCTTCATGCAGCGCGGATATAGAACTATTATCGGTAGCCAAAAGCGACGGCGAAGAGATTTTAGAGGGCGACCTGGCCTGTGCCTCGTGTCAAAGGCATTTCGCGGTCGTGCGAGGCGTGCCGCGCTTCGCAGACCTCGGCAGCATCGAAGAGGATAAGGCGGCGACCGCCTCCAGCTTTGGCTGGGAGTGGAAACATTTTACGCAGGAGGACGAGCTTTACGGCGAGCAGATGCTCGGTTGGCTCGACCCCGTTAAGGCGGAGTTTTTCAAAGACAAGGTTGTGCTCGACGGCGGTTGCGGCAAGGGTCGGCACATGCGACTGGCGGCCCATTGGGGCGCTCGTGATGTGGTCGGGATCGATTTGAGCGACGCCGTCGAATCGGCCTTCGCCGCGACACGCGGCTCGACGAACATGCACGTCGTTCAGGCAGACCTTTGCTTTCCGCCGGTCAAGCGCGTTTTCGATTACGCTTATACTATCGGCGTCATACATCACCTGCTCGACCCGAGCGTTGGCTTCCGTGCGCTGGCTTCAAAGGTCAAACCCGGCGGACATTTCTCCGTCTGGGTTTACGGGGCGGAAAACAATCGTTGGATTACAACCGTCATCAGCCCTTTGCGCGAACGCTTCACCTCGCGCATGAATCGTCGTGCCCTGCTGCATCTATCGAAATTGCCGACAGCGGCCGTCTATGCGGCGTCCAAGCTGGTCTACGGCCCGCTCAATAGGACGCAGGGCGGTGCGGCGTTCGCGCGCCGTTTGTTCTACAATGATTACATGAATACGATCTCGGCCTTTGGCTGGCGCGAGCAGCACACCATCGTCTTCGATCACCTGGTCGCGCCGACCGCCAATTATATTTCGAGAGAGGAATTCGAGCGCTGGTGGCAGGACATCAAAGCGAGCGATGTCCACATCGGATGGCACAACAAAAACAGCTGGCGCGGTACGGGGCGCATCAACGACTAAGCCGGATTTGCAAGAAGATTTATAGATGTCTAGCAGAGCGAAACCCACAAGCGAAGCGTTGCCGCGAGAGATGCAGCAGCACACCTACCCGATCCTCTACAAGGTTGAGGACAAGCATTGGTGGTATGTCGGCCGACGACGCATCATCGCCGGCTTTGTAGAGGAGATCTGCCGTGATAT
>DASQYE010000218.1:0-8173 GCA_035639355.1 Pyrinomonadaceae bacterium | reverse complement strand
GTCGTCGGCGATCAGTCCATCTTCATCAAGGCTTCGCTCGAAGCGATCGAGACGCACCTCATAGAGGGCGGCATCCTCGCTGCCATCGTCGTCTTCATCTTTCTGTGGAGCTTCCGTTCGACCTTCATCGCGGCCATAGCGATCCCGACCTCCATCATCGCGACCTTCGGATTGATGGCGGCGATGGGATATACGCTGAACAATATCACCATGCTCGCCCTGACCCTGATGGTCGGCATCGTGATTGACGACGCGATCGTGGTCTTGGAGAACATCTATCGCTTCGTCGAAGAGAAGGGGATGCCGCCGTTCCAGGCGGCGATTCAGGGCACGCGAGAGATAGGGATGGCTGTCATGGCGACTACTCTTAGTTTGCTCGCCGTCTTCATCCCCGTAGGCTTCATGAAAGGCATCGTCGGGCGCTTCATGTCCTCGTTCGGGTTCACCTCGTCGTTCGCCATCGCCGTCTCGCTTCTAGTCTCTTTCACGCTGACGCCCATGCTGGCGGCGCGTCTCATCAAGCGCGAGGCTGACCCGCTGCCTGGGGGTACGGGCAGCGAGCCTTCCGAAGGTGGTGCGGGAGAGGTGGCGCTCTCCCCTGAATCGCGCGTCGTGGCGGCTGAAGAGGGGCCGGAACAAAACATCTTCGACGGCTCTCCGGAATCGCGCGGGCTGCCCGCTCGGGAGATGATCGAACCGCACGCCGAAGCGGCGGCGGCGGAGCAGGATGTGCCGAAGGCTGAGCGCACCTCCAAGGAGTCGCGCTTCTATCGCCCGATCGATCGCACCTACACGATGATGTTGACCTGGTCTATGCATCATCGCTGGGTCGTCGTGCTGGTGTGCGTGGCGGTGGTTCTGAGCATCGTGCCGCTCTTCATGCTCGTCGGCAAGAATTTCCTGCCCGTAGACGACCAGTCGCAGTTCGAGATCAACGTGCGCACGCCGGAGGGCTACACGCTGCCGGCGACTTCGGCGCTCGTCGAAAAGATCGCGGCCGACGTGCGCCAGTTGCCCGGCGTGACCGATACGCTGGTGACGGTCGGCGGCGGCCAGCAGCAGCTCGTCAACGTCGCCACCATCTACGTCCGCCTCGCGCCGATAAAGGAGCGCAGCCTGACGCAGGATAAATTGATGGTGCGCGCTCGTACGGAGATTCTGGCGAAATACCTGAAGCAGTATCCAGATCAGCTGCGCACGAGCGTGCAGCAGGTCGCGGCCATCTCGGGCGGCGGCTTTCGCAACGCCGATATTCAATTCGTCATCGGCGGGCCCGATCTTCAACAGCTGACGAAGTACTCGGAAGAGCTGCTTCAGAAGATGAAGACTATCCCGGACGTGGTTGACGCCGATTCGACCCTGATAAACGGCAAGCCGGAGCTGCGCGTACAGATTCACCGCGAGCACGCGGCCGATCTGGGCGTCCGCGTGGGCGACATCGCTCAGGCCCTGAACACGCTGGTCGCGGGCCAGGAGGTCTCTACCTTCAACGCTGGCACGGATCAGTACAACGTGCGCGTGCGCGCGACGGGCGAGTTCCGCGCCAGCGTCGAGGGCTTAAAGCGCATGATCGTTCCTTCGACCAAGATCGGCTGGGTGAGCCTGGACAATCTCGTCAGCGTCGAAGAGGGAGCCGGCCCGTCGGCGATTGATCGCCTCAATCGACAGCGGCAGGTGACGCTGCTCGCCAACGTCAAGCCCGGCGGCTCGCAGGCCGCCGTCATCAGCCGTATGAGCGAGTTCGTCAAAGAGCTTAACGTCGATCCAGCGTATAAGACGGGACTGGCCGGGCGCTCTAAAGAGCTGGGGCGGGCGGGCTACTACTTCATGCTCGCCTTCGTGCTCTCGTTCGTTTTCATGTACATGGTGCTGGCCGCGCAGTTTGAGTCCTTCGTTCACCCGATCACGATATTGCTGACGCTGCCGCTCGCCATTCCGTTCGGCATTCTCTCGCTGCTTGTCACAGGACAGACGGTCAACATCTTCTCGGGCCTGGGGCTGCTCCTGCTCTTCGGCGTGGTCAAGAAGAACGCCATTTTGCAGATAGACCATACGAACGAGCTGAGGTCGCGCGGCATGGATCGCATCGACGCGATCATCCAGGCCAACCGCGACCGCCTGCGGCCCATACTGATGACGACGATCGCGCTCGTCGCTGGGATGATGCCGCTAGTCGTCTCGACGGGGCCGGGCGCGGGCACGAACCGCTCCATAGGCGTGCTCGTCGTCGGCGGACAATCGCTCTGCCTGCTGCTGACGCTTTTGGCCGTGCCCGTCTTCTACTCGCTTTTTGACGACCTGGCGCGCAGCCACATCTTTGCGCGGATCGGACACGGCGTCACGGGGAGCTTTGCCTGGGCGCGACGCAAGACGGCGACGGCGACCGCTTCGCTCTTCAGCCTGATTAATAAGCAATAAGAGCGGTCAGGGATGCAGCCCTTGCCCATTAATTATTAAAAGAGATATGAAGACCCTTAGAAAAAATCTCCTCCGTGCGCTCCTGGCGATTGCGCTCATTGGTTTGCCTTCCGCCTGGCAACATTCGGCACGCGCGCAGACCGCAGGCGCTTCGCCGAGCGCTCCCGTCGCTCCCGCTCCGTCGGCCAATACGCCCGTCATACAGAGCGCGACGCCCGCGCCCGCGAGCGGCGTCACCATCGCCCCGTCGGCCAACGCGCCGCAGGGTAGCGCGCCCGCGCCGGGCGCAAACGCGCGAGGGCTGACGACGGGCGCGCAGGTCGAGCAGAGCGCGCAGCCTTCGACGACGCAAGCGGGCCCACAGGCGGGTGCTCAGACATCGGCCCCCGCAACGCCCCCTTCGACGCCTGCGGTGCAGGGCACTACGACTTCTTCAATACCGACGCTCGATAGCCTGCCGTCGAGCGGTGGCGCTATCAACGCTCCCACGGGGCAGCCGCAGAGCAGCCAAACGCCCTCGATTCCGTCTCCGCCGGGCGCGCGCGCGCCGGGGCGCGAAAGCGTGCCGACGCCCGCGCCCGATGTGCTGCCGAGCGTCCCGGCCGTCGCTCCTGATTACCGCGCCGCGCCCGCTCCCTTTCCAGAGTTGGGCCGCGTCGGCGTGGACATGAGCCAGCAGCGCCCGCTCTCTTTGCGCGAGGCGCTTGAGATGGCGCTCACGAACAACAAGGACATAGAGGTCGCGCGCTCGGTCGTGCGCGCCTCCGAGTTTGACTTGCAGGGCGCGCGCGGCGTCTACGACCCGCGCTTGAGTTCGCTCTCTTATTACGAGCGCGCCGAGACGCCTTCGTCCAGCTTTCTGAGCGGCGGCGCTAACGGCGCTGTGTCGCAGAGTGATTTCACGGGCACGGCTCGATTGGAAGGGCTCGCGCCGAAATTCGGCGGCGGCTATCGCGTCGATTTGTCCGCGATACGGCTCGTGACCAATAACCAGTTCGCCGCGCTCAATCCGCAGTTCCCGACTGCCTTGACCTTCAATTACACGCAGCCGCTCTTGCGCGGCCTGCGCTTTGACCAGAACCGTCGGCAGATCGAGGTCGCCAAGAAGAATCTTTCGCTCACCGACGCGCAGTTTCGCCAGCGCACCATTGAAACCATAACGGCTGTGCAGCGCGCATACTGGGACCTGGTCTTTGCGCTGCGTAATTTGCAGGTGCAGCGCGACGCCGTGCGCGATGCGCGCGCGCAGCTTGAGCACAACAAGCGGCTGGTCACGGAGGGCGTGCTCGCCCCTATAGATGTCGTGGCGGCCGATGCGCAGGTCTCCGGCTACGAGCAGAGCGTCTACAGCGCGCTCGAAGATGTCTCGCGCTCGGAAAATAATCTGAAGAACCTGATCGCAGAGAATCGCGAGTCACCGTTCTGGAATCTCTCGCTCATCCCGACCGACCCGGTTGACCTTGAGCCGCCCGCCGTCTCTTTGACGGACGCGATGGAAGCGGCGCTCCTGAATCGCCCGGAATTGAAGCAGGCCGACGCCGTGCGCGAGATCAACCATATCGACCAGAGGTATTACCGCGAACAGACAAAGCCGCAGGTCGATCTGATCGGCAGCTACGGCGTCGTCGGTCTCGCCGGCTCGCTCAACATCTCAAGCGCCGCGAGCAATCCTTTGACGGCGACCAACGCGCTGCTTCGAGAGCGTATCAACCAGCTATCGCTTCTCAACGGTCTTCCCATCCTGCCCGCTCCGCCGCCGCAGACTCTTCCCGAAGAACTGATCGGCGGCTACGGTCAATCTTTCAACAACCTGGCGGCCAACCGTTTCAGCAACTTTCGCGTCGGCGTGCAGGTCAATCTGCCGCTCAGGAATCGCACGGCCGAAGCGCAGCTGGGCCGCTCGCTCGTCGAAGGCGGGCGCATAGAGACGCAGCGCGAGCAGCTTGAGCAGTTGATTCAGGTCGATGTGCGCAACGCTTTGCAGGTGGTACGCACGGCCGGCTCCAGGCTCCGTGCGACGGCCGCCGCGCGCAGCGCCAGCGAGCAGCAGTACAGCAGCGAGCAGAGAAGATTCGACGCCGGTCAATCGACGCTCTTCCTGGTGCTTGAGCGCCAGACGGCTCTGACGACCGCGCGCGGCAACGAGCTGCGGGCGCAGACGGACTTGAACAAAGCTATAGCGGAGCTACAGCGCGCCACGGGCAATTCCCTGCGGGCCAATAACGTAGTCGTTCGACTCTATTAGAGGACAAAAGATGATGAGAGTCTTGCTGACGGGAGCGACCGGTTACATCGGCAGCGCCGTTGCAGAGGCGCTGCGGGCGGCGGGCCATGAGGTTACGGGCCTGGCTCGCTCGGAAGAGGCCGCCCGAGGGCTGCAAGAGCGCGGCTTCGGTGTGCGTCGAGGAGATTTGAAGGAGCCCGGCAGCCTCTCGGAAGCGGCGCGCGAGTTTGATGCGGTAATCCACACCGCTTCAACCAACGACCGGGACGCGCCGGAGGCAGACAGGGCGACGGTCGAAGCGATTCTTCAATCGCTCGAAGGAACGAACAAGCCCTTCATCTATACGAGCGGCGTCTGGGTCTACGGCGACACGGGCGCGCGCGTGGCGGACGAGGAGAGCCCGCTCGACCCGACGCCTTTAGTGACGTGGCGACCGGCCAACGAGCGGCTTGTCCTGGACGCGGCGCGGCGCGGCGTGCGCGCAATCGTCATCCGTCCGGCGATAGTCTACGGCAGGGGCGGCGGAATCCCCGCGAGCCTCGTCCAGGCTGCAAGGCAAAAGGGGCTTGTGCGCTTCGTCGGGACGGGCTCGAATCGGTGGCCGCAGGTTCACGTTGACGATCTGGCCAACCTATACGTGCGCGCGCTCGACGCCGCGCCGCCCGCTACGATTCTCAACGCGGCGAGCGGCCCGTCGCTTCGAGTCCTGGACGTAGCTGAAGCGGCCAGCCGCGCAGGGGGCGCAGCGGGCCGCACCGAAAGCTGGCCGCTCGAAGAGGCGCGCACGCATCTGGGCCCATACGCCGATGCGCTAGCGCTGGATCAGCAGGTGTCCGGAGAAAAGGCTAAGAAGCTGTTGGGATGGACGCCGCAGTCTGTCTCGATGCTAGAAGATTTGGAGCACGGGTCTTATTTGAGAGCCGATTGAATCATGTGCCTGCCTGCGGCGGGCAGCGCGTCGGCGGATTGCGTCGTGGCAGATGTGCGCTCAAGGAAGTCTCCCCCTGCGAGCGAACCCCGCGACGAAGAGGCGGTGAGTTCCTTGGGGCGAAACTCGCCGCCTCGCTTTATTTGCTCCACTCTGACACCCCTGGCGTCAGCTCACACGGGGCGCTCCTCTTTAATCATCACAAGCAAAGTCTGCTCCGCCTCTCCGTACTGTCTCTGAGATGAAAGGCTCGCTACGGCTTCGCTTTGGCGGGCTCGTCCAGAAGGATGTTGGCCCAGAGCGGCCAGTGATCCGAGAGCCCGACTTTGCGGTCGATTCCGTAATCGAGCGCGCGTAAATTCCGCAGCCACATCCAATCGAGCTTGAGCTTGAGGATGAAAGTTTTCCAGGTCGGCTCGCCGTTCGGAAAAGGCGTTTGGAAACCCGCGCTCGTGAATAGCTGAGAGGTCGAGCGCCGGTCGTCGTCCGTGATAGTGTTGAAATCCCCGAGCACGACGGCGCGCTCGATCTTCGCGCGCCGTGCCAGGTCGTCCAGGACGGCTTGAAACTGCTGCAAGCGCCGCTCGTTGGTGGTGCGCGTCTCGGCGTGAACCGTGTAGACGCGCAAGGCGTTTGGGCCGATCGTGACGGTTGCGCCGAGCGCGACGCGACGCCTGCCGCCGGGCCCCTCGTTCGGCAGCACGATCCGGCTCGCGTCCGTCAGAGGATAAAGGCTCAGTAGGGCGACGCCCGTCTCTTCTTCCCCTTGCTCTTTGCCGGGCGCGGGGGGCGGCGCAGCCCAAGCATAATGAAGGCCCAGCTCGTCCGCAATCAGCCGTGCCGTGTTCGTATTGCCCGTCCGTTTCTTGTTGCGATCGACCTCCTGTAGCCCGATGACGGCCGCCCCGCCAATCTCTGCGTCGCCGCGGAGCAGTTCTATGAGACGGCGCAAGTCCTCGCCGCCGCGCCAGCGTATGTTGTAGGAGACTATCTTGATGCGAGCGGGAGCGTTTGAGGCGAGGGTGCGTGTCCTTGCGGGGCTGCCTGTTTCGAGCAGTTCCGGCTCGCGCGCTCGCGCTTCTTCTGCGAGAGGCGCGAGGTGAAAAGCGAAGAGCAGAAGACAGAGAAACAGTCGGGCCTTAATCTTAGCTGCGCGCCGGTGCTTTTTGTGCTTCATCTTTAAATCGTTATCCGTAGTCCGTCGGTCGCGGCCAGGGTTTCGCCGGGCCAGTGCTTTCCGGCTTCGGCGGCGATGTTTACGCCGTCCCACTCCGGGTAAAGATGCGTCAGCAGAACCCTGTCCGGCGCGGCGCGGCGGGCAAGCTGCATCGCATCGGCCAATTCCAGGTGCGTCTCGATCGGCTTCTCGCGCCAGAACGAGCACTCCATCATGAAAAGCTTTGCGCGATGGGCGAAAGCGCCGAGCGCATCGGCATAGCCCGTGTCCGAAGTATAGACGAGCGATGCGCCGCTCGCGTCAGTCAGACGAATCGCCAGGCTCTCGCGCGTGTGCGGCGTCGAGAGAGTACGCGCATGAAGACCGGGAAGCAACTCGAACTCCGCGCGCGGGGCGACCTCCCTGACTTCGACCGCGAAGGGCTGCTCAGAGAGCTTGTAATCGCCCGCCGCGTCGTACGCGTTGAAGAGCTTCTTGAGCCCGTAGCCGCCGTAGATCGTCAGGGGCTTGCGCCGCGCCTGCGTTTGCGGAGAGTGTTTCGTCCCGAACAGGAAGGGGGCGAGGCCGCCGACGTGGTCTAGGTGAAAATGGCTGATCCAGATCGCGTCGAGCCCCGTCCAGTCCACCTTCTCCTGGGCCATACGATGGACGCAGGCGGCGCTGGCGTCCAGCAGGACGGAGCCCGCTTCCGTATCGAGCCAGTGGGCGGAGGCCGCGCGCTGCGGGTGCGGGACTGAAGTGCCGGAACCTAGAACTACGAGCTGCATTGCGGTCGGTCTACCTTTCGCCCGCAAAGGCTACCAACTCGCGCGGCGGCGCGTCAAACTGTAGGCTTGACCGGCGCGCACCTGTTAGGCTAAATCTCAAGGCGTAGAACCTGTGAAGCCTACGGAGAAGCATGAGCACAACTGAAACGGAACTGGATGCACTGGCCGTCTTCTCGCACCCGGACGACGCGGAGCTGACGGTAGCCGGCACGCTGCTGAAGCTCAAATCGCTGGGGTATCGAACGGGCGTGCTGGATATGACGCGCGGCGAGATGGGAACGCGCGGGACGGCCGAGCGCCGCGCAGAGGAAGCGCTTGAGGCGGCGCGCATCATGGGGCTGGACGTGCGGCTCAACCTGGAACAGCCGGACGGCCACGTGTGGCTGACCGAAGAGGCGCGCACACTGATGGTGCGCATCATACGCGCACGCAAGCCGAAGGTGATCTTTACCTCGCACTGGGACGACCCGCACCCGGATCATGCGGCGACCTCGCGCATCGTTCGGGAGGCGGCCCGACTCGCCAGCATGCGCCGCTACGACGAAGAGTCGGGCCAGGACGCCGTGCGTATGCCCATGATCGCGCACACGGTCTACTCGCGCCTCGTCGCCCCGTCCTTCATCGTGGACGTGTCCGACTTCATCGAAGGGAAGATGAGC
>DASQYE010000217.1:0-8323 GCA_035639355.1 Pyrinomonadaceae bacterium | reverse complement strand
AGGGCGGCGTTTTGCGGGTTAGTCAGATTGACGTTGAATGCCTCATCGGGCTCGTTCAACGTGTCGCCTTTAACCGTCACTGTAATGGTCTTGGTCACATCCCCCGGATTGAAGGTCAGTGTGCCTGATGTCGCCTGATAGTCAGCGCCCGAGGTGGCTGCGCCGCCGGACGCGTTGAAATCCACCTTCACAGTGAGCTTGCTGGCCGTCGAGAGGCTGACGGTGAAGACGGCCTGTGTAGCGCCGGAGTTTCCTTCCGCCACGCTCACGTCGTTGATCGAGAGAGAGGGTTGCGGCTTAACCACTTGCCCGCCCGCGAGTGTGGCGGTCGAGGCCGCGAAGTCTCCGTCTCCGCTGTAATCGCCCGTGACGGTGTGCGTACCGCCCGTCAATGCTTTGGTGCTGAAAGCAGCGACCCCGTTCGCATTCAGAGCCACGGGCGCACCGGCGTTCGAGCCGTCAACCTTGAACTGCACTGTTCCCGTAGGCGTGCCCGCTGCGGATGAAACGGTGGCCGTAAAGGTCACATTCTGTCCGAGGTCTGACGGGTTGACCGAAGAAGACACGCTCGTGGTCGTGGTCGCTTTCGTAATGCTGAAGGACTGCGCAACAGGCGTGGCCGCGCCGTGATTGTTATCACCGGCCTGGGAGGCTGTAATAGTGCAGGAGCCTGCGCCCGTGATGTGAACGGTATTGCCGTTGATGATGGCGCATTTGCCTGTCGCCGCAAACTTCACGGCCAGGCCGGAACTCGCCGTGGCGCTTACCGTAAAGTCCGCGTTTCCAAAACTCTTATTAGGCAGCGCGGCGAACGTAATCGCTTGATTCTTCTTGCCGATGATGATGCTCTGTAGATTATTGGTCGCAGAGTTGTAGTTCTGATTGCCCGCAAATGTGGCCGTGATCGCATAGCTTCCGGCGTTGACCGGAATATTGGCGGTGCCGTTGTAGAGAAGCGAGACGGGCCCGAGCGCTTCGTTGTTGACGCCCGTTGCCGATGCGGCAGCCGCATGAGGCTGACCGTCATAGGTGAAACTCCCGCCCGCGACCGTCAACAAAGGAACAGCCTTCGTTATCGTCAGTTTGCCCGCGCCACTCGCGGCAGTTAATCCGATGTCGCCCGCAAACTCTGCCGAGATGCCTGTAGCATAAGTTCCGGCATTGATCCCGCCGAGACCGACATTATTGAGGACGGCGAGGCCGTTTGCATCGGTCGTGGCCGTGCCTACATTCGTTCCGTTAAGAGAAAACGTGATGAGTTTGCCTGAGCGGTCGGCCCCCGTGGCCGAGAGCGTGGCTTTCAGATTGATCTTGCCGCCATAAACGGCGCTGAGGTTATCGACCGAGAGCTTGGCCAGGGCCTTTGCTGCTGCGCCCGACCAGAAGCCGCTTTCGAGTTTGAAAGGGCCGCCGACGGACGCGCGGGTTGGACTCTGCCCTATTGTGCCCTCGATCTGTAATGAGCCTGAGGCGCTCGTGCCGCCGCCGCCCGCGACGACCGATTGCGTGGACTGCGGGCCGGATTGGGCGGCGGATTGAGCGCCGGACTGGGCGCGCGCCGACGCGACGAGGAGCAATAGAAGAATGATGATGCTGGTGTGGCGCATGGAAATCACTTGCTTTACTTGCAGACAGCGGCGTCCGAGTGGTTCAGGCAGAGAAGCTTCTTCAAGCCGTCGATCTGTTCCTGCTGTTGCTTAAGCTGCTGCTGTAGCCCGTCGATCTTGGCGTCGCGGTCTTGCAGCTCCAGGTGCAAGCCCTGGATCGCGGCAAACGCCACGCCGTCGGGGTCTATGGTGGCAATGGTTCTGTCGCCTTCGCCGACTTTGAACGCGGCGAAGAAGTCCTGCGCCATCGGCCCTATGTGCCTGATGGAGGTGTCCTGCGACTTATAGTTCCAGGTCGAGATCGGAAGGCGAAGCACGCCGCGCAGGATTTCGCGCGGGTTGACGGCCGCGAAGTTGGCCTTCATGTTGCGGTCGGAGAGGCTGCTCCAAGAGCCGCCGCCCGCCGAGAGCGTGACGCCCGCCGAACCGCCGGAGTTCGACGTGAGCGTCGTCGAGCCGTCGCTGTTCATCGACAGCTTGCTGTTGCTGAGCGTCATCGTCGCGGTCGTGCTGTTAAAGATGAAGCCCGTGGTGAGCGCCGTGTTCGTGTAGAAGAAGGAGCCGTTGACGGCGCGCACGTTGAAGGAGTTCGTCACCGTCGGGTGGAACTGGCAGTTGGAGTCAACGGAGCTGCCATTACTGTAGAGGGGACAGGTGGTGGCGGTGGAGCGGTCGGAGAAGACGAACGTCCCGAGGCGCGGCGAGCCGGCGGAGGTCGAGGTGGACGCGCCGTAGCCGAGGGCGACGGAGTTAGCGCCGGTCGCCGTGATGCCCTCGCCCAGAGCCACCGTGCCGGTGTTGGCTGCGACCGTGCTCTTGCCCACCGCGATGGCGTTGTCGCCGAGCGCGCGCACGTCCTCGCCGAAGGCCGTCGAGTAGAGGCCGATGTTGGCGTCGTCCCACTGCGTGCCGTCGATCTGCCCGGCGCGGATGGCGGCCTTGCCCGGGTACCACATGAAGCGCGTGCCGGCGCCCTCCTTCGGGACGTTGCCGCAGCAGCCGCTGTTGTACTCGCCGACGGAGAGGATCGCGCCGTCGTTATCGACGCGGAAGCGCTCGCTGTCGTAATCGTTGCCGTCGTTGTAATGGCCGCTCGCGCTGAGGGAGATGAGCGCGTCCTGCCCCGGCGTGCCGAGGTTCCGGGAGCCGACGAGCTTGAGGTTGATGAGGCTGTTCGTGCTGCTGACGGTCTGCTGAGCCGACGGCGCGAGTTCCACGTCGCCGTCAATGTGCGAGGTGGTGATAGACGAGCTGCTGGCGTTGACGGCTGCCGCGATGTTCGTACCGGCTGACGCGGTCGTGGCGATGCTCGGGTTCGGATATGTTCCGGTTAGGTGGCCGCCCGCAGTTGACGAAGTAGCGTTCGCGTCAACGTAGGCTTTCGTCGCCGCGTCGCTGTCGGCCGTCGGCGTCCCGACGCTGGTTATCCGCTGACCGCCCGCCGAGAGCCCGGCGCTGAAGGTCGGACTCGTGCTGAAGGTGTTCGTGCCGCTGAAGGTGTTGGAGCCGTTCTGGGTCGCCAGCGTCGAGGGCAGGCGCGCGGCGTTGATGGTTGAAGAACTGGCGTTGATGGCCGTGACGACGCTGTCGCCCGCCGCTGCGCTGACGCCCGAGGCAGTCGTGGCCGTGGTGGCCGTGTCGGCGGTCGTGGCCGTATTCGCGGTCGTGGCCGTGGTGGCGGTCGCGGCGTTGCCGTTCAGGCTGGCCGTGATAGTACCGGCGGAGAAGTTGCCCGATGCGTCGCGCTTGACGATGGTGCTGGCGGTGTTGTTATTGGTCGCCGCGTTGGCCGCCGTCGCGCCGCCCGCGACGTTGGCTGCGCTCTGGCCTCCGACGGAGTTGACGACCGTTGCGGCCTGTGTGCCGGTCACATCGCCGGCGAGGCTGCCGCCGAAGTTGGTGGCGGTGGTGGCTGTCGAAGCGTTTCCGTTCAGCGCCGCAGTGATGGTACCCGCTGAGAAATTACCGGAAGCGTCGCGTTTGACGATGGTGTTCGCCGTACTGCTGTTGGTGGCGTTGTTGGCCGCCGTCGCGCCGCCCGCTATGTTGCTCGCGCTCACGCCGCCGACTGATGCGACGGCGGTCGCGCCTTGAGTCCCGGTCACGTCGCCGGCCAGCGTTCCGGAGAAGTTCGTGGCGGTGTTGGCCGTTGTCGCCGTCGAGGCGTTGCCGTTGAGGGCGGCCGTAATAGTACCGGCGGAGAAGTTGCCGCTGGCGTCGCGTTTGACGATGACGCTGGGGGTATTGTTGTTGGTCGCCGCGCTGGCCGCAGCCGCCCCGCTCGCCACGCTCGACGCGCTCTGCCCGCCGATAGTGCTGACGACGGTGGCAGTCTGCGTCCCCGTCACGTCGCCGCTGAGGCTGCCCGTGAAGTCAGTCGCGGTCGTAGATGTCGTGGCGGTGGTGGCCGTCGCAGCGTTGCCGTTCAGGCTGGCCGTGATAGTACCGGCGGAGAAGTTGCCCGATGCGTCGCGCTTGACGATGGTGCTGGCGGTGTTGTTACTGGTCGCCGCGTTGGCTGCCGTCGCGCCGCTCGCCACGCTCGACGCGCTTTGCCCGTCGATGGTTGCGACGACGGTCGCGCCCTGGCTGCCCGTCACGTCGCCGGCGAGGCTGCCGCTGAAGTCTGCGGCGGTCGCGGCCGAGACGCTACGGATGGCGTAGGGCGTAGAGGCAATCGGCTGACGCGGCGAGAGCGTGGTGAAGGCGGCGTCGCCCACGTGGCGGACGCCGATCTGTAGGTAGCGGGCCGCGCCGGGGAAGGCGTTCGCCCCGAAGTCCAACTGCACCGTAAAGACGCCGTTGTTGACGGCAACGGCTTGCGCGCCCGTGAACTGTACCGTGGCGGGCGAGGGCTGCGGCTGCGGCGTGCCGCCGCTCGCGGCGTCGAAGAGCTTGAACTCCAACTCGTAGGTCCCGGTGGGCGGGTTCCCGCCGTCCGTCAGCCGTCCCTGGTAGGTGAAGGCGCTGCCCTGCGCCAGCGCGGTGTGGGCGGCGACGAGCAGCATTAAAGAGACGAAAAGTAGCTTGAGCAGGGCAGTCTTCGGGGACATCCGGGAATTCTCCTTACGGTTTTGAGTGTGCGGCGCTTGCGCGTCAGGTCTGGCTGGCAAGGCTGAACGGTGAGTGTGCGTCGGCATGAGTGTTGAGGGGCAGGCAAAGTAAGGCTCTGCATAACGCCGGGTTCGGCTGCAAAGATTGTTATAGAAGTATGGCTTGGTGATTACTCTGTTATGTGGCTATCCCGAACGGTTGTTTTGCGAAAATTGTTTCGGGACGCAGGAAGGACTTCGCGGCCACTTTAGGAGTCAACTCTTACGGGAATAAGAGCTGACTCTTACAATACGATGAAATATTAGATCGTGTCAACGACTTCGGGAAAATTTTTCATGGGAGAATAGATGTTAAGTTAAAAAGGGCCGCGTAGACGGCAAAGGCGGCATTCAGCTTACAAGGCCCGAAGAGACCAGGCCCTTAATTTTAGAGGCCCCAGGCTGGACGCTCCGTACTCTCGGAAGGCTTATCTGCTAAAAGTTCTCCGGCTCAGTCGTAACGCAGCGCAATCATAGGGTCTACTTTGGTCGCGCGGCGCGCGGGCAGGTAACTGGCGAGTAAGGCCACGGCGGTCAACAGGAGCGGAATGCCCAGGAAGGTGACGGGGTCTGTAGCGCTCACTCCATAAAGCAGGCTCGACAGGACGCGAGTCAAAGCGAAGGCCGCGACCAGCCCGGCGACGACGCCTATCAGTGTCAGTCTTATTCCCTGGCCCAGGATCATTTTCAGCACGTCCGTGCTTTGCGCGCCCAGCGCCATGCGCACCCCTATCTCGTGCGTGCGCTGCGTCACGGAATAAGCCATCACCCCGTAAATCCCGATCGCCGCCAGCAGTCCGGCCAGCGCCGCGAAGATGACCAGCAACAGCGTATTGAAGCGTCTCTGCGATAGCGAGTTGGAGATGACTTCTTCCAGGGGGCGCACCTGAAAGAGGGCTTGATCCTTATCCATCGAGCGCAGCTCGTTTTGAATGCCCTGGGCCAACGCCATCGGCTCGCCTTGCGCTCGCGCCACCAGGAAGATCGAGCGTATGGCATTCGGAAACGAGTTCTGCGGCAGGGGAATGTAGACGGCCGGCGCTATCTCCGTATCGAGCGCGGAGAGCTTCTCGTTGCCGACGACGCCCACTATCTCGCGCCACCTGGTCTGTTCGGCGGAAAGTTGGATGTGCTTGCCCAAAGGCTCCTCATTTGGCCAGAAGCGCTCGGCCAGCACTTTGTTGATGACGACGACATCCGGCGCGTCTTTAGCATCGCGCGTGGTGAAATCGCGACCCTTCAAGAAGGGAATGCCCATCGTTTGAAAGTAACGGGGACTCACGACTCGAAAGTCCGCGTCAGGCTCGTGGCCCGAGGCGACAGGGATTCCCTGAATGGTGAAAGTAGTCGTCGCCCCGCCCACGACGGGGAGCCTTGAAACCCCTGCGACGGAGACGAGTCCCGGCTGCGTTTCGAGCTTTGCCAGCAACTCCTGGTAGAAGCCTGCCTGCTGTTGCAGCTCAGGATACTTGATCGGAGATATGCCTATGCCGAGGCTCAGCACGCCCTTTGGGTCGAAGCCCGGAGAGACCTTGCTTACGGATAGGAAGCTGCGGATCATCAGCCCCGCGCCCATGAGCAGCACCAGCGCGAGCGTGACCTCCGAGATGACCAGCATGTTGAGCACGCGCTTGTGCAGCAGGCCGCCGGTCGAGCCCCTTCTTCCTTCCCTGAGCGAATCGGTCAGCTTGCGGCTCGAAGATTGCAGCGCGGGAAGGATGCCAAAGACGACGCCCGTCAAGAGCGAGATGAGCAGGGTGAAGCCCAGCACTCGATAGTTGATGCCTATCTCCTCGACGCGCGGAATAGTGCCGGAGCTGAGTCTGGCCAGCAGAGGTACGCCCCAGCTCGCCAGTAAAATACCGCAGAGCCCCGCAAACAGACTGAGCAGGATGCTCTCCGTCAGTAGCTGGCGGATCAACTGCCAGCGACTCGCACCCAGAGCGGTGCGCACGGCCAGCTCCATGCGACGCCCTGCGGCCCTCGCCAGCAGCAGGTTCGCTACATTGGCGCACGCGATCAGAAGCACGCAGCCGACCGTGCCGAGCAGGATCAGCAGCGCCGGTCGCGCCTTCCCCACCAATTGCTCATAGAGCGGCACCAGTTGCACGCGCCATCCCGTGTTGGTATCAGGATACTGTTGTTCGAGCCGCGCCGAGATAGTCTCCATCTCTGCGCGCGCCTCCCCGAGCGACACGCCCGGACGCAAACGTCCCAGCACTCTCACGAAATGGTTGGCGCGCGCCATCTCGCGCGTTTGCGCAACAAGCGGTATCACCAGATCTGTATCCGCCGCCGGGTAGCTAAGCCCTGGGGGCAGGACGCCTATCACCGTGTAAGCGTTGCCGTCGATTTGAAGGGAGCGTCCGACCAATTGCGGGTCTGAGCCGTAACGCCTTTGCCAGAGGCCGTGACTGATGAGCGCCACGGGCGCTGCTCCCGGCTTGCCTTCTGCTTCGGAAAACGCGCGCCCCAGAAAGGGCTTGACGCGAAGGAGCGAGTAAAGATTACTGGAGACGCGCGCGCCCGTGACTCGCTCTGTCTCTCCCAGATGAGTCAGATTCAGGGCCACGTTCCTTGAGGCCGCAAGCTGCTCGAAAACCTGGTTCTGCTCTTTCCAGTCCTCGAAGTTAGCGAGCGCTACCGGCATCTGATTCTGATTGGCTATGACCTGGCTCTCCCACAAAACCACTAGCCTTTCCGGTTCTTCGTAAGGGAGAGGGGCCAGCAGCACCGCGTTGACGACGCTGAAGATGGATGTGTTCGCGCCGATCCCGAGGGCCAGCGTGATGACGGCGATAACGGTAAAACCGGGGCGCTTCCAGAGCAGGCGCAGGGCGTAATGAATATCTCTCAGCAGCATCGCTTTTGTTCTACACCTCTCGAAGTTGCTCGCCGGCGGACGGCTCGCAAGGTTCACGCAAACAGTAAACAGTCGCGCATAAGTCGTTTCATCGAACGACCCCTTCGGCTTTGTCCGGCATGATAGTTTATATTAGGCGTGAGGCAAGCTCATTGTTTTCATGATTCGGATGAATAAAATTCATCCGGGCTTTAACGCCATTCCGGCGCGTGCGATCGCGTGCGGTTTTGTCAGCTTGCGCCCGCCTCACTTCACTTCGTCCCGTTATACGCGGGCGTCGGCCGGTTCCTACAGACCTTACTTTGTTTCGTGATCCGGTATAAATTTGTCCTATGCCTTATCTGGTGGATGGAAATAACGTGATGGCGCAGCGCGTGGGCTGGCATAGGGACAAGGCGGGAGCGCGCCGCCGGTTGCTGGACGAGCTGGCGCGATTTACGCAGGCGAAGGGCGTGCGCGTGACCGTAGTATTTGACGGCGCGCCGGAGCAGCACTTCGCAGACGGGGCGAGCTACAGGGGCGTGCGCGTCTTCTACGCGGAGCGCGGGTCGAACGCCGACGAGCGCATCAAGACTCTGGTCGAAGCCTCGCGCGAGAGGCGCACGCTCGTGGTCGTCACTTCTGACCGCGCGCTGGCCGGTTATGTGGGGCGGTGCGGCGCCCGCGTTCTTCGCGCGGGCGAGTTTAGGCGGCGCATGGAGGAAGCGCTCTCCGAAGCCGCAGGCGGGCACGAAAGCGATGCCGGCCAGGACGTGGCCGCC
>DASQYE010000216.1:0-7811 GCA_035639355.1 Pyrinomonadaceae bacterium | reverse complement strand
TAAGGAAGGGATGAGGGCGCAGGGAAGAGGGATGAATTAAAATCATCCAAGGAAGTTGAAGCAAACACTTTCATCCCTCCGCCTTCATCCCTCCGCCCTTTTATGTTATGCTCCGCGCCCGTCAGCGGAAGGTAAAGTTTTCGCGGTAGAGAGAACCTAGCTCTTAGCGTTTCAATAGAAAGAGAGCCTGTGCGCGTACTGGGAATCGATCCGGGGAGCGAGACGACCGGCTGGGCTGTGGTCGAGGGCGATGGCCGTCGCTACGGTCTTGTGGAGTACGGGGTCATCAAGGCTCCGCCGCGCGAGAGGTTTTCGCTGCGGCTCTTGAAGATCAGCGACGGGTTGGAAGCCGTGATCGCGCGCTTCGAGCCTGATGCCTGCTCGATTGAGGAAGCCTTCTATGCGACCAACGTCAAGGTGGCGCTAAAACTGGGGCAGGTTCGCGGCGTCGCTTTGCTGGCGGCCGAGCGCGCGGGCCTTGAGATACATGAATACAGTCCGCGACTCATAAAGCAAACTGTCGTCGGCTACGGCAATGCCGAAAAGCATCAGGTTCAGGAGATGGTGCGTGTGCTCCTCTCGCTCGCCGTCGCCCCGGAGCCTCACGACGCGGCAGATGCGTGCGCCATCGCCATCTGCCATTTTCATCACGCCGCTGTTCGGGGTCGCATTCTGGCATCGGACGCCCGCGTGAGGCTCGCAACAACGCAATCGTCGCCTGCGACTCGCCGTCGCGCTTCTCGCTAAACTTCACCCGGCGAGCGGCGGACGAACACGGCGAGCATGTCGCCTCAGATCAACCTCACCTTGTGAAAGGAGGCAAGGCTCGTGTCTCTTCATTTCTCCATCGTCAAGAGAGTTTCCATTTCGCCGCTTGTCAGATTTTCCATCGCCCTGATAGTCCTCGTCTGCGCGCTCTGCGCGGTTTCCGAAACGCCCGCGCAGCGTCGCAGGATTCAACTCAATAGTCGAAGCGCCGTCGTCGTCGATGAAAGATTGGCTGTGCTGCGCGATGGGCCGGAGCTTTCGGCGCGCTTGCTGCAAAGAATGGGCCGGGGGCGTGCGGTCATGATACTCGGCGCAAGGCGCGCGCCCGACGGCATTACTTTCTACCGCGTCGCCGTCACCAGACGAACCGGCGGATGGCTTCAAAGCGAGGCGGTCGTCTCGCCCGCGCGCGCCGAAGACGGCGAACGCCTCCTGCGCCTCATACGCGCCTCCGAGGAGTTCGACCGCATCGCGCGGGCGCGCATTTTTCTGGACCTGTTTCCAAGATCGCCTGCTCGCCCTGCGGTCTTAATACTCTATGCGGAGGCGGCCGAAGAAGCTGCGACTAAACTGTCGCGCGATGCCGTAAGGCGTCTGGACGAGCGCGAGATGACGGCGGGCGGCGCACCCCTCTTCAGCTACTTTCTGAACTACAACGGGCTCGACCGGTACCAAAGGCAGGGCATCGGCTTCGTCTTCAACCGGGCGGCCAAGCGGTTTCATTACGACGGCGACGGCTGGCGCGAAATCCTTCGCCGCTACCCGCGCAGCCCCGAAGCCGTGGAAGCGCGCAAGCGCCTCGACGCGCTCTCTATTACAAGTACTCGATAAGGGCTCGATACAAACCCACATCCGAATCATTCAGGGTGATCCGAATGGCTTAGGCCCAAGCAGAAGCGACAGGCATCCAGATGATAAGCCTAATCACCTTCGGGTGATATACTGCACGTGTGCGCATACCTTTGTAGTGCGCGTGCCTCAACAGCTCATGGATCGTCCGCAGGTCGTAGTCGTCCTCCGCTAAATATGTGGCTAAGCTGTGTAGCATAGCGTGTGGCACTTGCTGTGCCTCGGAAATTCAATTGGTATTTACTGAGATTAATTGGCTGATATTCCGCAATAGTGACTGACGAAGAGAGTGTGTCCCCGTTTGGTCTCGTGGGGATGGGTGAAACGATACCAGCGATTGATTGCGTGAGGCTTATGATGAAAAAGCCCGACAGTAAACTCAAATCTAAATGCGATGTTCTACTTGTCACGGTCACAGACATCGAGACCGAATCGTTGCTTGAAAGAACCAAAGCTCTGACAAACCACGATTATAAGGGACTGCCAGGGCAGCATAAAACCTACTTTGATCTGGGAACAATCGGCGGCGCAAGTGTCTTCGCTGTCAGGTCTGAAATGGGATCAGACACAATAGGTGGTTCTTTACTGACGGTAAAGGATGCAATCGCAGACGTGAAACCGTCAGCGGTCATTATGGTTGGAATCGCCTTTGGCGTTAATCCCAAAAAGCAGAAGATCGGCGACATCCTCGTCGCAAAGCAGCTTCAACCCTACGATCTTCAGCGCATAGGAACGACGGAAACAGGTGTGCCTAAAATCATTTTGCGAGGCGACAAGCCACACTGTTCAGAAAGACTGCTCGATCGTTTTCGTACAACGCACCTGCGCTGGAAAAAAGTGGAAGTGAATTTCGGGCTGGTGCTATCCGGGCAGAAATTGATAGATAACCTTGACTTCAGAGATCAACTGCTTTCCTTATCGGAAGAGGCAATAGGCGGTGAAATGGAAGGAGGAGGTCTATACGTTGCCTGTCAGCAAAGCAAGGTCGATTGGATTCTAGTGAAAGCAATCTGCGATTGGGCTGATGGTAAAAAAGGTATCGGCAAAAAACGAAAACAGAAAACCGCTGCGCAAAATGCCGCTGAGTTTGTGATTGAAATGCTCTCATCCGGGTCGTTGGCAAAACAGCAATCTGATTCTTCCACTACTGATGCCGTACATGTAATCAAACCGCCACCGCAACAGTTTTCACCGCTAGCACCCGACAAAATCTCCATCGCCCGTTTACCCACGAGCGGCCCAGACCTCTTCGGACGCGACGCCGAACTGCAACTGCTCGACGACGCCTGGGCGAATCCCGACATCAACATCATCACCTTCGTCGCCTGGGGTGGCGTAGGCAAAACGGCGCTCGTCAATCACTGGCTTAAGCAACGCATGGCACGGGACAGCTATCGCGGCGCAGAACGCATCTACGGCTGGTCGTTTTTCAGTCAGGGCACGAGCGAACGCGCCGCCTCCGCCGACCTGTTCATCGATCAAGCACTGCGCTGGTTCGGCGACACAGACCCGACGCAAGGCTCGCCCTGGGACAAAGGCGAGCGCCTCGCGCGCTTCATACGGCAAACGCGCACACTGCTCGTCCTGGACGGACTCGAACCGCTGCAACATCCCCCTGGGCCGCAGGAAGGACAATTGAAGGACGCGGCGTTGCAAGCCCTCCTTGTAGAGTTGGCGGCCCATCAACCGGGGCTGTGCGTCATCTCGACGCGCGAGCGGGTCGGTGATCTGGTCGAATTTGAGAACGGCACGGTCGTGCAACATGAGCTTGAGCACTTGTCGCCGCGAGCAGGCGCACAGATTCTTCGAGCGCTGAACGTCAAAGGCGACGACGAGGAATTGGAAGAGGCAGCAAGAGAATTCAACGGGCACGCGTTCTCGCTGACCTTGCTGGGCAGTTACCTGGATGAGGTTTTGTACGGCGATATTCGACGGCGCAAAGAGATTGAGAATCTGTTTGATGACACGCGGCATGGCAACAAGGCGCAGAAGATGATTGCCGTCTATGAAAAGTGGCTTCGCGAAGGCGTCGAACTGGCCGTGCTGCGCTTGCTTGGGCTGTTTGATCGTCCCGCCGAAGCTGCAAGCGTCGCTGCCCTACGCGCTGCGCCCGCGATTCCGGGGCTGACCGAATCATTGCAGAATTTGAAAGAGCGCCAATGGCAACAGGCGCTAGCAAAGCTGCGCCGCATCAAGCTGCTGGGCGCAGCATCGGCCAGTGAGCCTGACACGCTGGACGCGCACCCGCTGGTGCGTGAGCATTTCAAACAGCAACTCAAACGCGAGCGTCCCGACGCCTGGCGCGAAGCAAACAATCGGCTCTACGAACATTTCAAGCGCACAGCTAAAGAATTACCTGACACGATGGAAGAGTTGTCGCCTCTCTACGCCGCCGTAGCGCACGGCTGTGCAGCGGGCAGGCATCAGGAGGCATTGGATGAAGTCTATTGGCGGCGGATTCAAAGAGAGACAGAGGAGTTCAGTATTCACAATCTCGGTGCAGTTAGCGCTGATTTAGCGGCGTTGTCTGGCTTCTTTGAAATATTATGGGAACAACCAGTAGCAGGACTCACGGACGGTGATAAAGCGTATGTGCTGAGTCATGCAGGCTTTGACCTGCGTGCGATGGGACGATTGCAGGAATCAGCGCAGCCTATGCGGGCGGGATTTGAGTCGTATATTGCCCGCGAAACATGGCAGCACGCTGCCATTATTGCTGGCAATCTCAGCGAACTCTACCTGTCTATCGGCGATCTGGCTCAAGCCATCAAGCTTGCCAGGCGCGGCGTGGAACTGGCGGATGACAGTGGTAAGGCGGATCAGCTAATAAACAACCAAACAACGCTAGCCGATGCGATGCATCAAGCGGGGCGCAGCGAGGAAGCCGTAGCTGCCTTTCGGGAGGCCGAAGCGCTGCAACAACAGTGGCAGCCTGTATACCCACTCCTCTATTCAGTGCAAGGGTTTCAGTACTGCGATCTGCTGCTCAGTCAGGGACAGGCGCAGGGAGTAAAAGAACGGGCTTCCCAGACGATTGAATGGGCAAAGCAACATGGGGGGCTTCTCAGCAACGCGCTGGAGAACCTCTCACTGGGGCGCGCATGGCTGCTTGAAGCGCAACGGGCAAGCACAGGCGATACCACGCCGGCGGCGGAGTTTTTGCAACGCGCTGTGGACGGGCTGCGAAAAGCAGGCACGACGCATCACTTACCACGCGGACTGCTGGCCCGCGCGGCGTTGCACCGAATCAGGGGCGATTACGGGCGGGCCGAGCGCGATATGGCCGAAGTGCTGCGCATCGCCATGCGTGGTGGGATGGGGTTGCACCTGGCTGATTATCATATGGAATCGGCGCGGCTGCATCTGGCGCAAGGCAATGGGGACAAAGCCCGTGAGCATTGGGAGACGGCCAAGACGTTGATTGAGCGCATGGGCTATCATCGGCGGGACAGGGAAGTAGACGAGATTGCGCAGCAGTTGGGTTGAGTAGTAGCAACGGATTGTCGGGGATGGCTGCTGCGGCGTGGGGCGTGCTAGAGCTGTGCGCGGCGATATTCTTTGGGGGTGATGCCTGTCCAGCGGCGGAAGGCGCGGTGGAAGGCGCTGGGCTCGGAGAAGCCCAGGAGGTATGCCACCTCGCAGATCGCCATCTGCGGCTCGCGCAGGTAGCGTTGCGAGAGGTCGCGCCGTATCTCGTCCAGCAAGTCCTGGTGCGAAGCGCCCTCTTCCCGGAGCTTCCTCTGTAGGGTGCGCGGGCTCGTGCCGAGTTGCTGCGAGATCGTTTCGAGGCTCGCGTCGCCCCCCTGCATCGCGTCGAAGAGAAGGGCGCGAACTTCATCTACAAAGCCGCCACGCCGGGGAAATTTCGTCAAAAGCTCTGCTGCATGGCGGTCTAGCACGGCGCACAGGGCGGGGTCTGCCTCCTTCATAGGGAGATTCATTAACGAGCGGTCGAAGACCAACTCGTTGACCGGCCCGGAAAAATGGACGGGGCTGCGAAAGATTCTCTGATGTTCGGAGGTGTCGGCGGGCCGGGCGTGCTTGAAGCTGACCTCTCGCGGCGTCCAATCGACGCCGGTCGCAAGCCTTGCGAGCCTGACCGTGATCGCCAGCGTCATCTCGCAATCCTGACGGCATGCATCCGCGTTCAAGTCAAAATAGCTGTAGCTCAGATGGGCAACCTCGCCCGCCACCTTCAGGCTGTAACCGGCCCCGTCAGTCCAGATCGAATGGTAACGCACGATCCTATCGAGCGCTTCGCCGAGCGTCGGGCTATTCATCAACACGTAGCCCAGCAGGTCGAAGACCTTCGCGCTGGTTCGCTCGCTCAAGTGAAGTCCGAAGGCATCGTCACTGGTCAAACGCGCCGCCGCTTCGTAGAGCGCGACGATCTGCGCGTAAGGGATTCGGTTCTCTACGTCACAGAGCAGGGATGGGTCCAGACGGACGGCGCTGTAAAGCTCCTGGGGGCGGACTCCACGCTCGGCTGCTGCGTCTACAATTTTGCCGATCGCTTTGACGGAAATCGTGGGCACACGAGGCATAAGACGAAACCTCAAATACTTTAGAAACTTTATCCTACAGGGGAGGGGCGCGACAAGCCCTGCCCGCGCCCTGCTCGCGGCCGACTCGCGGCCTGGATGTTTTGTCGCCGACGGTCAATGGCTTGGCGTCCGGGGTCACTACGTTTTCGTCGCCGGTTGGGTAAATTTGAGCCTGCAAAAGGGTGGTTGATTCAAGGCGGCGATGGAAATCCCGCAAGCCCACAGCCCGAGGAGAAATCATGCTTTACAGATTATTACTACTCGCCTCGCGCGCGTTACTCCTGTTCGCTTCGGTCACACTCCTGGCCCAGTCGGCGCGCTCGCAAGCTTCCCAGGGCACTTCGGCCAACACCCAGCAGGGTGATGCCGCCGCTGCTTCTCCTTCTCCACTTCCGTACAAGGGCTACGCCGCGCCGCAATACAAGGAGGCGGTCGTCCAGTCGCTCTACATACGCATGCGCGACGGCGTCCGCGTAGCCGTGGACGTAGTGCTGCCGAAGGATTTACCGGCGAGCGAGCGGATTCCGGCGATCGTGGAGCAAACACGCTACTGGCGCGCGAAGAAGGGGCAGGGGCCAAATAGCTACCAGCGTTTATTCGCCTCCTACGGTTACGCGATGGTCCTGGTGGACGTTCGCGGCACGGGCGCGTCCTTCGGCAGCTGGCCCACGCCCTGGTCACGCGACGAGATCAAAGACGGCGGCGAGATAGTTGACTGGATCAGCCGACAGCCCTGGTCGAACGGCAAGGTCGGCGCGATGGGCAATTCCTACGGTGGAAACGCGGCGCTCTTAATCAACGTGCCCAACCACAGGGCGCTCAAGGCCGTAATAGCCAGGCACTACGAGTTCGATGAGTACAGAGATGTGCCGTACCCTGGCGGGATTCTCAACGACTGGCTCGTGAAGACCTGGAACGAGTTCAATCACCAGCTTGATCTTAATCAGGGCGTGAGGCCCGTGGACGAGGACAAGGACGGGAGCCTGCTCATTGAGGCCATCAAATCGCACGCCGCAAATATTGATCTTTACAAAGGCGCGCAGCAGGTCGCGTACCGCGACGATCGTCCGTTCAATAGTTTTTCGATAGATGATTTCAGCGTTCACAGCTACGGGCAGGAGATAGAGCGCTCCGGCGCTGCCATCAATAGCTGGGGCGGATGGTTCGACGCCGGAACGGCCGATGCCTGTATCAAGAGCTTTATGACCTTGAAGAATCCACAGCGCGCGATCATAGGCGCGTGGAATCACGGCGGCTCACAGAACGCGAGCCCATACAGCTCTGCGACCTCCGAGGCAGTCCGTCAACCGCTGGAGTGGCTTCGCTTCTTCGACTACTACTTGAAGGGAATAGATACGGGCGTGATGCGGCAGGAGCGAACGCTGCTGTATTACACGATGGGCGAGGAGAAGTGGAAGGAGACGAAGACCTGGCCCGTCGCCGGGAGCCGTGCGCTACGCTGGTATATGACGGCGGAGCAGGCGCTATCGCCGGACGCTCCGGCAGCTTCGACGGGGGCGGACACTTACAAGGTCGATTTCGACGCCACGACCGGCGAACAGAATCGCTGGCGCACGCAGCTCGGCGGGCCCGTCAGCTACGGCGACCGCGCCTCGGAGGATCGCCGCCTCCTGACGTACACGAGCGGCC
>DASQYE010000215.1:0-2758 GCA_035639355.1 Pyrinomonadaceae bacterium | reverse complement strand
CCAAGGTCTTCTGACCGAAACCGAGCGGCTTTTCGTACTTCTTAAAACTCTCGGAGCCCAGGTTCGAGGTCATGATGACGATGGCGTCCGAAAGAAAGACCTTCTTGCCACGCCCGTCCGTCATCCAGCCTTCGTCAAAAGCCTGTAGGAAGAGGTTCATCAAATAAGGCGACGCCTTCTCGACCTCGTCCAGTAGAAGAACGGTGTAAGGGTTCTCTCGCAGCTGCTCGGTGAGTATGCCGCCGCGCTCGCTTCCGACGATGCCGCGCGGCATTCCGATCAGCTTCTCGATGCCGATGGTCCCGTCGCCATACTCGGACATGTCTATGCGAACCATCTTCTCTTCATCGCCGAACATGAATTCGGCGACGGCCTTCGCAAGCTCCGTCTTGCCCACGCCCGTAGGCCCCAGGAAAAGCAGCACGCCGTCCGGCTTGTAGTGGTTCTCCTTGAGCGGCCCCTTGTTGAGACGCAGTCGTTGACCGACAGCCTTAATAGACTCCTTCTGCCCGACCACGCGCTTGCCCAGCTCAACCTCCATGTGTGCGAAGCGGTCGTTGGTGTCGCGGAAGATCATGTCGCGCGGGATACGAGATTCCTGCGAGATGACTTCGATAACGTGCTCCGGCTTGACGATCATCGTCTGCGGCTCGTTGATCTCGACCTTGACGGCGGCCGTGTCGAGCCAGCCGATGGCCTTGTCCGGCAGGTGCAGGTTGCGTATGTACTTCGGGGCCATCTCCAAAGCCGTGTTGATGGCGTCGTCCGAGATCGTCACGGAATAGTTCTTCTCAAGGCGCGGTCGAAGGCCGAGCAGTATCTCGCGCGTTTCCGTCAGGGAAGGCTCGGCCACCTTGACCAGGCGGAAGCGACGCGCAAGCGCCTCGTCCTCGCCGATGTACTCCTTGTACTCCGTGATGGTCGTCGCGCCGATGATGCGCATCTCGCCGCGCGCCAGGGCGGTCTTGAACATGTTGGCCGCATCACTTGACGTGCCGAGCGCCGCGCCCGCACCGATGATCGTGTGCGCCTCGTCTATGAAAAGAATCAGGTTCTCGCGCTCTTTGACTTCGTCTATGATCCCCTTGATGCGCTCCTCGAACATGCCGCGCAGCATCGTGCCCGCGACAAGGCCGCCCATCTGGAGCTGCACTATATGAGAGCCGCGCAGACGCGCAGGCACTTTCTCGGGCTCAAGCTCGACGAGACGCGCGAGACCCTCGACGACGGCCGTCTTGCCCACGCCGGGCTCGCCCACCAGCATCGGAGAGTTGGCCCGTTCACGGTGGCAGAGAATCTCTACCATCTGCTGAATCTCAAGCTCGCGCCCGATGGTCGGCGGCAGGCGGTCGGCGCGCGCCAGCCGGTTTAAAGAGACGCCGAAGTGCTTGAGATAAGGAGGCAGCTCGAATTTTTTCTTGTACTGCTCCTCTTCCTGTTCACGCATATGGACACGGGCGCGTACATTTTCCACCACAGCCTCCGGGCTAGCGCCGAGATTTCGGCAGACCTCAACAAATAAAGAATCATATTGAGAGAGTGCTGTGAAAATATCAGTCGCCTCGATGGTCTTGCGGCCCTGTGCGCGGGCGCGCTCCATCGAGCGCTTGAAGAGATCGGTTGTGTCGGGCGCAATCTTGAAACCTTTACCACTGTACTGGCGACTTATTTCGAGACGCTTTTCGATCATCATTTTGACCGCCAGCGGATCAAGCAGCAGGTCGCGCATGGTGGCGTTGAAGAGTTCCGCCTCCTCTGTGGCGAGAGCGCTCAGGATGTGCTCGACGGAAACGTAGTTTTGATCGCGGCGGCGCGATTCGCCAAAAGCATGTTCCAGAATACGCTGGCCGCTCTCAGAAAATTTATCTTTGTATGCCCCTAGATCTATCATTTACTTTTTCTCGATTGTTTCTAATTCCGACTTTGGGGAAACCCGCGCTCTACAATTAAACGATAATCCTGTGCCAAATGTTTGACGGCAAGTTTCCAGCCCGACCTGTGACCTCTCTATTTTGCGCGCGCCGGGCGACCCGTATTCGGGGTCTCTTTTAGATGCGAGGGACGGAAACGCCGTTGCGTTTCCATGCAACAACGATCATAACATATCTTGACCCTGCAAATACCCGGCCAAAATAAATAAGGCAAAAGGCAGAAGTAAAAAGGCAAAGGTGAAGAAACGCTCGACTCTTCACTTTTGCCTTTTAGCTTTTTACTTTCAACTTATTTAGTAGTCATAATCTTCGCCGCCGCCGCCGTGCATAGAGGGCGCAGCCTTCTTGGGCTCGGGCGCGTCCGTGACAGCAGCATCGGTGGTCAGCATCAGACCGGCGATCGATGCGGCGTTTTGCAGCGCCGTGCGCACAACCTTAGTCGGATCGATGATCCCGGCCGCCACCAGGTCTTCATACTCGCCGGTCGCCGCGTTGAGCCCTCGGGAACCCTTCGACTCCTCTATCTTGCCGGCCGCGATCGCGCCTTCGATGCCCGCGTTTTCGGCAATGCGGCGAAGCGGCTCCTCCATCGCGCGCCGTACGATTCGTATACCGGTTTGAACGTCCCCGTCCTCTACCTCTATCTTGTCAAGGACGCGTGCGGCGCGCATCAGCGCCACGCCGCCGCCGGGGACGATGCCCTCCTGCGCCGCCGCGCGGGTCGCATTCAGAGCATCTTCAACCCTCATCTTGATCTCTTTCATGGCGGTCTCGGTGGCCGCGCCGACCTTGATGACGGCGACGCCGCCGGCCAGCTTGGCGAGGCG
>DASQYE010000214.1:0-15826 GCA_035639355.1 Pyrinomonadaceae bacterium | reverse complement strand
ATCCGATCTAACTCGTGAAGATTCAACTTCTACCCAGTACCTTCGATGAACAGGGCCGGGCGACGCCGGAACAGCGCCTGACCTGCTTTCTCATTGACGACCGCGTGACGGTTGACGCCGGCAGCATCGCCATAGCGCTCTCCGACGAGCAGCGCTCGACCGTGCGCGACGTGATCGTCACGCACCCGCACATGGACCACATCGCCTCACTCCCGATCTTTATAGACGACCTCTTCGGCTTTCTGGAAGAGCCGATTCGCGTTCACGCCACGCCCGAGGTCATCGAAACGCTCGAACGAGACATCTTCAACTGGGTCGTCTACCCGCGTTTCTCCGAGCTGAGCAATGATCGCGGGCCCGTCATGCAGTACGTCCCCATTCGTGCGGGCGAAGAGTTCCGTGTCGCGCACTTGCGCGTCACGGCCGTGCCCGTCAATCACATAGTCCCGACCGTCGGCCTCGTCATCTCAGACGATAAAACGACCGTCGCCTTCAGCTCCGACACCTACGAGACGGAGGAGTTCTGGGAACTGGTCAATCGCACGGCGCGCATTGACGCGCTACTTATAGAGGCCTCTTTTCCAGACTCGATGGCGAAGCTGGCCGAGGTCTCAAGGCATTTCACGCCCGCGCTGCTCAACAAGGAGCTGCGTAAGCTCGATCACAACGGCCTGGACATTCTGGCCGTGCATCTCAAGCCCGCCTACCGCGACAAACTCATCAGCGAGCTTGAAGCGCTGAAAATCCCCAGGCTCTCGGTCATGGAGCCGGGGCGCGACTACGAGTGGTAAGAGCGAAGGGGCGCTGCTTCCCAGATCGAAAGCAGCGCCCCTTCGGCCGGCCCACGCCCATGAGAGCGCATTAAAGGTCAGCGTAATCTCTCATTCGGCGCAAAACCCTGTGCCCGATTCATCCTTCACTCCGGCAAGCAAGCCCTCCATATGTTGGCGCGCTTTCCACGCGCCGGTTCGATCGGCGCACTCAACGCCCTGCATCCAGGCGAGGCGTGCCTGTTCGCGCTCGCCCTGGCTCAAGAGGGCCGAGCCTAGCATCTGGTAAGCGGCCGTGTAGTCCGCATTGATTCTCAGTACGTTTCTGAGGGCCGCGACGGCTTCCTTCCATTCCTCCAGCTTGACGTATTCGCTGGCGAGCCCGTACCAGACCATCGCATCATGGGGCTGCGAGCGCGCCATCTCCCTGAAAATCTCTATTCTCGATTGCGACATTTCTAGAAAAACCTTCCCTTCAGCGCAAAGCCTCGAACTCTCTTTCCATGTGCTCGCCCGCGAAGTCTTCCAGGCGGACGCGCCCGCTCGGCAATACTTCCGTGATGCGAAAGCTCCTCTGCGAGGGCTCGCGGCCCGGCATCAATTCGGCGCGGAAGGTGACGCGCATCCCCGGACGGGCCCAGACGTTCGCAGCTTCCGCAGCGCGCCCCCGTCGCTTCCCCTTGCTTGCTACTCTCTTCTTCAATAGAAAAGCCCCGGCCGTCCCTAAGCTGCCGAGGCCCAGGGCGGCGACTCCCATCAGCAGGCGCTTGGTACGTTTATTCATACTTTAATCAGGCGGTCAAGGAACACGACAACACACTCTCTCTCGTCGCCTTTTTCGCGCCCGTCTTTACCACATAAGAGAAGGGCGCGCGCGTCCGGGAGGTTTCGCGGCTCGGACGCGCGCGCCCTTCTCAGAGAAAGAGAGAGGCGCGAAGGCCGCTTTGAAGAAGAGCGCGCGCGTGGGCTCTCGCTCTTCCGGCCTTGACTAGCAAAGCGGGTCAAGCTTTTCGCTGATGGTCGGCAACCCCTCGTTCAGAGATTTATCGGCATTGATCTGCGTGTAATGTGCCCACTCTTCGGGTACTTTATCTTCCGGGAAAATGGCTTCGACGGGACATTCCGGCACGCACGCATCACAATCTATGCAGGTTTCCGGGTTAATCACCAGCATCGTAGGGTCCAGGTGAAAAGCTTCGACGGGACAGACCAGCGCGCAATCCGTATAGCGGCAATTGACGCAGGGCTCCACAACGACATACGTCATCTAAATTGACCTCCTCAGGCTGTATCTCTTGCAGTAAGCGGGAACGACGGCGGCCGCAGGCGTCAGCGCTGCTTTTTGTCGCGGTCGCGCCCGACTCGCCACAACGAATGTTTGATTACGCGACTATATTAAGCATGAATCCGCGAGATTTGAAAGGCAAAATTTGCACCGAGCCGATTTTTATGAGCGCCCGGCGAAAGGCTCAAAATCCTGTAGTCTCGAAGCTCAAATCGTGGGGACGAAACCCTTTTGCGTCTCAAAAATCCCGTGTTTCGCGGTCGCGTCTATTTACTGTGCCAATCGGCTACCGGCGCGCCGCTTGAAAAGTCGTAGAATCTCAAATCTTTTTTCGTCAGCATCTTGGTCAGCAGGATGATCTGCCCCGTGTGCATAGAGAAATGCTCGACGACGTGGAAGACGGCTTCAAGGATGACGACATCCCGGCCCTGTATCGGTCGCCGCTCAAGGACGAGCGCCGGGTCAAGGCGCGCCAGCACCCCGTCAACCTCTTCGAGCGTCCCTTTGAGCAGGGCCAGCAGTTCTGCGCGCGGCACGACTTCGCGCCGGTCGAATTCCTGCTGGCGCTCGCGCTGGTCGGGAGCATCTCCGAGGCCGCTCACGATCCACTGGCGCACGTTGCCTGACAGATGCAAGATTAGATTGCCGATGCTGTTGGACTCCTCGGCGGCGCGCCACCAGACATCCTCATCACTCAGTTTTTCGAGGCAGCGCTCGATCTTCGGCAGGTAATCGTTCGTCAGGTAGAGGCGCGCGCTGGCGATGAAGGCGCTTGCAATCTGGCTCATGGCTGAATCTTCCGTATGCGGATGCCCTGTGTAGGCGGCGGGCGCGGGCAACTAAGGTCTCTCGGCGCTCGCTCCTTATTCGTCTGCGCTCTCGCCTCCTGCGCGCCGCTTGTGTTTGGCTTTGCGCATAGAAGGATGGATGCGCTCCTCCGGCTTAGCTTGGCCGAGCGGGTGGCCGGGCGGGGCGACCGGTTTGCGAATCACGTCAAACACGGGCCGCTCGTCCCGTTTCCTGGCTCCCTTGCTGCCACTCTTCTTCATAGCATAAACCGCCAAAAAGATTTCCGAACTGAGCGCCCGAAGATGCTATGCCCCCCGGCACGCTCGTGTCAATAAGTCGGATACGGCGGCAGGCGAAACGATCGGGCGGCCTACAAAAAGAGCATAAGGGATCACAAACGCGCGCGTCTCTCCCCCTCAGAGGGAGAGAGACGCGGCGGCGCGGGTGTCGCTTTCGAGTTAAATATTTTAATTGCCGGAAAGCTTAGAGGGCGGCCCATGACGGGAGCCGCCCTCGCTAAGTGGAATCAATTTGCGTTCTGTTTCCTTCGCGCGCCCCCCAAAAGGTGCAGCCGTTCTACTCCGGCTGTGGGAAGGAGCTAGGCTTCGCTGGCACGCGGCGTCTCTGGGAACAAAGTCTTCAGCGCCTGGCTCGTCTCGGCGCGGCGCTTCTGTTGAAATTCGTTCACCCAGTTAGTAACGGTCGAGACCATGTCGTGCGCGGTCTCTCGCGTGGTTTTGACCTGCTCGGTGCTCTTTTCCTGTTTGTTTCGTTCGTTGCGTTTGATGATTTTTATCGGGGTCTTCTTAGTCATAACCTGTTTCCTGTTTCAATTATTGCCTGGGTTCTTTCCTTTTAACGAATTCCCGGCCCCGGAGTTCCGCCTTTGTTTACTGATAGCCTGACGGGCCAGCCTCGTCGCTACGATCACCTGCAATCCGAGGGCCACAGAAAGGGACGCTCGACGGGCGGAAGATTTGCTCAAGGGCTTTCCTGATTAAGACGCGCGAGAAGACTTGCGGGCCGAGAAAGTTTTTTTGATGAGGGTTAGCGCGAGTTCAGCCGCACACCGGGCGGCCATTAAATACTCTCTTTCCTCTTGGCTAGACGGCGCTTCATGCGACCTCAAATCCATGTTTCGATAAAAACGTAAAGGTTTCGTCACAAGCCGCTTTCGCCTTCGGCCGGGCCGATGGCGCTTCCGGCCGGGCAGCCTGACTCCATAGCATACATTGCTATCAACGCTCGTATCGTTTCAGGCATCCCGTGCGACTGGCCCAAAGGCGTTGACCGGGCGACGACTCCGCGCCGAAACGGCTCGCCGTGCGATTACTCGTCGTCGTTCTTCTCCCGCGCGGTTCGTCTCTTACGGGCCTCGTTCTGCTTTTCCGCCCCACCGGGGCGAAAGGGCACTCCGGGCGTGTTGGCCCACGACGATGAAACACTCCTCCACGGCCCGACCGATCAAAAGGGGGTTCGCTCGGGTCGCACATCTCCCGCCGCGATAGACTTTTGGCGCTTAGGGTGCGCCCGAGACTTTGCAGAATGCCAAAGCGTGCCGCCCGCGCCCGCGCTTTGCCAAGCGAACGCACGCCCCGGCCGATGCCTTTAGGGCCCGCTTCAATAGTCCCGCAGCACCGCTAAGCTTTTTGCTGTGAACAAAATCGCCGTCACAAAAAGGGTTTCGCGGCGGCTTCGCGCGAGAGGCTGGCACATGCGTTGCCATTCCGTTTATCGCGATGCGAATGATTGAAGCCATCACGATCTATCTGGCGGCGGGCGCTCCCTTCGGCGTGAGCCATTTTCTGCGCGGGCATGGCGAAGCCAGACCGGTTGCGCTGTTCAGGGCCGCGTGGGCGGCGCTGCTGTGGCCTGTCGCGGCCGCCGCCGCGACAACGCTCATGCTGGCGCGTCGGCGCAAAGCAAATGAGCGGGCCGCTCACGACGACAACGACGGCGGCGCGTTCAGGGCTGAAGACGAGGAAAAGATAGAGCAGGCGCGGCGGAGAGCGCTCGCGGCGCTATTCGGGGTTGAGGAGCTGACGGGGGCCATTCCGGGCGTAGAGCGCGAGAGGAGCGAGCGGGTCGCCCGCGAGGTTCGTGAGAGCGTCGAGAGGTATACGGGGCTCGTGCTCGGCGCTGCCGGTGTCTCTGCCGATGCTAGACCGCAGGGGCGCGAGATGGAGCTTTGCCGCATCGCCGGGCGCAAGGGCGATGATCTGCTGCTCGCCGGACGCTGCCTTCACAGGCGCAACGTCGCGCGGCTCCTGGCCCACCGCGAGCGCGCCCGCTCAAGCCTTCTGCACTCGCTCGCGGAGGTACGCGAGCTTATGGACGAGGCTTCGGCCCGCAAGTACACGACGGCGGCGCGTCATGCAAGCGTCGCCATCTTGAGATTCTACGGGTGCGCCGTCAATCTCTTGTCGTTGTTGGAGGACGAGGCGGCGGCCCGCGCGACGCTGCGGCTGCTCGACGCCGAATGCGCGCGGCTTCGTCGTCTGGAAGCCGCCGGTACGCAGCGCTCGCAAGATGAGCACCCGATAGGAGAAGAAGTATGCACACCACACGCACACCGTTTGGCCTTCACTGGCCCTTCGCAGACCAGCCCGTTGACGTAAGGCTCGATTGGCTCGTCTCCGCCAACGCGGCGGAGAGCGCTCGCCTGTCCCGCCTGGGCTCTGAAGAGAAGTTGATGATGATGCGGCGGCCCGTAGACATAAAGAGAGCCTACGGCCTCTTCGGCTTACTGCTCGGCGTGCTCCCGTCGGCGGCGATCTTTTACAGGCTGTTCGGCGACGCGCTGACCCGTAAGGAATTCGAGCCGGGCATGTTCCTGCTTATTCTGATGATGAACATCGTGTGCTGCCTGGCCGGAGGTCTGATCGCTTCCAAGTTAAGCGGGATGGCGGAAGCGATCGAGCGCGACTCTTGGATGGCGATGCTCGCCATGCCGCTCCTGCTAGGGCTGATCTGGGGCCTGGGCGCGGGCGGGGCCGGCGGCGTCATCTTCTTCGGCATCGGCGCATTTTTTGGAGTCCTGTGCGCGATCCCCGTAGGGCTCCTGGGCTTCACCCTCTTTATGCCGCTTCACCGCTTGCTCGCCCACGATGGTATGATTGAGGCGAGTCACCTCTGGCCGCTCGCCTGCGGCGTGACGCTGACTCTGACCGCTCTGATTCTCTCTCTATGAGAGCAGCGATCGGTATTCGCCGTCGGTAATCAGCCAGCGGCCTGTAAGCTACTTGAGTGCCGACGGCCGACGCCTCTGCTTATGCTTCTCGCCCTGCTTCTGCTTTCGCTTTTCCTGCTCGTGCTGTTGGGCTTTTACGTCTTCGTCGCCGCGCCGCGCAGCCGCACGCACCAGACCTTCGTGGCCTTCGTCGCCTGCCTCGCTTTGTGGACGATCAAGGACATAGTGCTGTGGGGCTTTTACGCGCGCGCGGGTTCGGCCGCATGGTGGGCCAGCGTCAGCTTTATCATAGCGCTGCTGTTGCAGTATTCGCTGGTCGTCTTCGCGTGGGTTTTTCCGGAGAACGGGCCCGTGCCCTTGCGGCGCGCGGCCGTCCTCTTTGCGCCCGGAGCGGTGCTGATGCCGGCGGCCGTCATGGGGTGGATGTGGGACGAGGTCGGGTTCGTTGACGGCCGCTTTCGGATCGAGCTGACGCCGCTGGCCTACGCCTTCGGCCTTTACGCCTACGGCGTGTTCGCCTACGGGTTCGGGCTGCTTTACGCGAAATACCGTCGCTATCGCGGCCAGCTTTGGGGACAGCAGCTGGGCGCTATCCTGTGGGCGCTCGTCATCACGGTGACGCTCAATACGCTGGCCAACAATCTATTGCCGCTCGCGGGTTTTTACGGGCTGTTGCCGTTCGGCTCCGTCTTCGTGCTGCTCGGCGTCGTCATCTACGCTTACGCTATCACCAGCTTCAAGCTCTTTTCGCTTCAGTCTGCGCTCGACCAGTTTCGGCTCTTTCCCGTCGCCTACAAGGTCGCGCTCTCGATCGCGGCGGTCGCCGTCCTGAGTTTTCTTTTCTTACAAATCCCGGTCGTCTGGTGGAGTTTCAACGACGGGCCGAGCACCGAAGCATGGCGGCGCTATCTTGTCTTCAGCGTAATCACGGCGCTCGTCCCGAACCTGCTGCTGGTGGCGCTGATTATTCGCACCATCTCGCGCCCGGTTCGTCGCCTGACGGAGGCCGCCGTAGAGGTCGCTGGCGGCGCATACGGCACGGAGGTCGATCTCAGCAGCAACGACGAGATGGGCCTGCTGGCCGACTCCTTCAACGAGATGAGCCGCAAGATGGCGGCCGACATAGAGCGCTTGCGCGAGCTGAACGTACAGTTGATACGCACGGAAAAGCTGGCCGCCGCCGGAACGCTCGCCGCCGGGGTCGCGCACGAAGTCAATAATCCTTTGGCCTCCATCTCGTCTTTGATACAGATGCTACAGACGCGCGGGACTGTCGATGCCGAGACGCGCGAGATGCTGCGTCTGATCTCGACGCAGATCGACCGTATCACGCAGGTCTTGCGCGACATGATGGATTTCGCGCGCGCCCGCCCGCCGGCGCGCGCCCCCCACGACATCAACCGTATCGTCGCGGCCAGCATACGCCTGGCAAGCTTCGACAAGGCTTTTCAGCGCTTGCAGCTTTCCGTAGACGAGGACGCCGATGCGCCGCTCATCTTCGCCGATTCGGATCAGCTTCAACAGGTCTTTCTAAACCTTTTGCTCAACGCGCGCGACGCGATGCCCACGGGCGGCGACCTCTCCGTGCGGACTCTGTATGATGAGCTTGGGCCTGAGCTGGTCGTGGAGATCAGCGATAGCGGCACAGGCATAGCCCCCGAACATCGCGCGCACGTCTTTGATCCTTTCTACACGACGAAGCCCGCGGGCACGGGCACGGGGCTCGGGCTTGCCGTCTGTTACGGCATCGTCACGGCGCACGGCGGCCATATAGAGATCGGGCCGCACAACGGACAGGGCACGACGGTTCGGGTCAGGCTGCCGGTCGGCCCCGTCACAAGCGAGGGGGGCGATGCCTAGGATTCACCTTGAGACCTTCATCCGCGCCCCCCTGGAGCTTTGCTTCGATCTGTCGCGCAGCGTTGATGTTCACATGGCTTCGACCGATCATACGGGCGAGCGCGCCATCGGTGGCGTTACTTCGGGGATGATGAATCTGGGCGACGAAGTCACCTGGGAGGCGAGGCATTTCGGGGTTCGTCAACGACTGACTTCGAGGATTACTGCGATGGAGCGCCCGCGCATGTTCGTTGACGAGATGCAGCGCGGCGCGTTCAAGAGCTGGCATCACACACACCTGTTCGAGCCGCGCGAGGACGGCACGCTAATGATAGACGATGCGCTCTACAGCTCGCCGCTCGGCCCGCTCGGACGCGTCATTGACCGCCTCTTCCTGGAAAAGTACATGACGCGATTGCTTCTGGTTCGCAATGCTCACATCAAGAAAGTGGCGGAGGCACAATGTTAAGACTACCGACCATAGAGGGCGTCATTCGCAGGCGCTTGCTCGTCAACTTTCAGGTTGACCGGGAAGTCGCCCGGAGACTAATGCCCGCCCGCTTCCGTCCCAAGCTGCACGAGGGCCAGGCGGTCGCAGGGATATGTCTTATACGCCTTGAGCATATTCGCCCCAAGGGTTGGCCTCAGGTGGCGGGGATGAGCAGCGAAAACGCCGCGCATAGAATCGCAGTGCAGTGGGACGAAGAGGACGGCTCGACTCGTGAAGGCGTCTTTATTCCGCGCCGCGATACGAATTCCGCCTTCAATCACCTGCTCGGCGGTCGCCTGTTCCCAGGCGAACAGCATCGCGCCGCTTTCGAGATACGGGAATCCGGCGCGGAGATCAACCTTGCCATGAAGTCCGAGGACAGCTCCGTGGCCGTAGAGGTGGCCGCAAAGGTTTCTCAAGCGCTTCCCGTTGGCTCGATCTTCAAGTCCCTGTCGGCGGCATCCTCTTTCTTCGAGACGGGCTCGCTGGGTCTCTCAGCGACGAGCGACCCCTCGCGTCTTGACAGCATCGCTCTGAAAACGGACGGCTGGCGAGTCGAGCCGCTGGACGTGAAGAGCGTTTATTCGAGCTACTTTGCCGACGAGACCAGGTTTCCGAAAGGCAGCGTCCGGTTCGATCACGCGCTTTTGATGAGGAACATCGCGCACGAGTGGCTGAGCGCCCCCGACTTGTATCTCTGATACAGATAGGTAGACATGAAAACTTCACCGCTGATCTTAATCGCCGAAGACGAAGACGTGCTGCGCGCCATCCTCATGCGGCTGCTGGAGGATGCCGGTTACCGCGTCGCGGCGGCCGCCAGCGCCGAGCAGGCGCTGGAACGATTCGCGGCCGAAGACGTGGCCGTGACGATCACGGACATACGCATGACGGGCATGGACGGGCTCGCGCTGCTCGACCGCATAAAGGACACGGACGCAGAAGCCATCGTTATAGTGATGACGGCCTACTCGTCTGTGGACTCGGCGGTGGCCGCGCTGCGCAAAGGGGCTTACGATTACATTACGAAACCGTTCGTCAACGAAGACCTGCTGCAATCCGTGAAGAACGCCCTGCGCCAGCGCGAGCTGTTTCGTGAAAACCGCGCGCTGCGCCGCGAGCTGGATCGCCGCTACAGCTTTTCCGAGATCATAGGCACTTCCCCCGCGCTTCAAGCCGTCTTCCGCCTCGTCGAAAAAGTCGCCGCGACGAATACGAACATACTGATTCAAGGCGAATCCGGCACTGGCAAGGAGTTGATCGCGCGGGCCATACATCATAACAGCTCGCGCGCGGAGCGCCCCTTCGTCGCCATCAACTGCGGGGCGCTGCCCGAAACCCTGCTCGAAAGCGAGCTGTTCGGCCATACGAAGGGCGCTTTCACGGGCGCGATTCTGAACAAGCCTGGGCTGTTTCGCTCGGCAGAGGGCGGCACGGTCTTGCTGGACGAGGTCGGCGAGATTTCGCCCGCCATGCAGGTCAGGCTTCTGCGCACCCTGCAAGAGCATGAGGTGACTCCCGTAGGCTCAAGCCTGGCCGTTCCCTTCGACGCGCGCATCATCTGCGCGACGAACCGCGACCTGGAAAAAGAGGTGGCCGACGGACGCTTTCGCGAAGACCTCTTCTATCGCCTCAACGTAATCGAGATTCACTTGCCCCCCCTGCGCGAAAGGCGTGAGGACATTCCGCTGCTCGTGCGCAACTTTATCACGCGCACCGCGCGCGCACAGGAGCGCGACGAAAAGGCGATTGAGCCGGCGGCGCTGTCGGCGCTCATAAACTACGCCTGGCCCGGCAACGTGCGCGAGCTACAGAACGCAATCGAGCGCGCCTTCACCTTAAGCGGCGACCAGATAGACCTGGACAGCCTGCCGCCGCGCGTGCGCGACGCCGCCGGCGCTCAGGCGACCATGCGCGACCCGGACGGCCTGCGCCCCACGCTCGAAGAGATCGAGCGCCGCCATATCTTCGAGACCCTGGCCTCCGTCAACCAGGACAAGGCCCGCGCCGCCAACATCCTCGGCATCGATCTCTCGACGCTCTACCGTAAGCTCAAACGTTACGACGCCGTGTGAGGCCCAGTTTCGTTTACGGATTGGTCTCTAACCGCCCCGGATTTGAACGGGCCGCGCGTGCGCGATTTGGGGGTTCCTGAGGAAAGCTCTGGCGGGAACGGAGTCGCTTTCAGGCTCTTAAGAATTAGAAACGCCGGCCCCTCGACGAGCCCGCGATCTCTTTCTCTCTCTCTGCGCAGAAGAAGAAGGCCATTATACTTCCGCGCCTCTGGCCGCTCGACGGCGGCGGCCAGAGGCGCGGGAGGCTGCTTCGTATAACTTTCCGATAAGTTCAGACCAGGGCGCGATTAATCTTTCTTGCCGCCGCCGAGCACGCCGCCAAGGCCGCCGATCACGTCCGAGGCCATGTCTGCAACGCCGCCGCCGACGTTCGTGGTCACGTTCTCTATTTGACCGGCTATCGAGGCGGGCAGCCGCTCCTGCAAAAATCCCATCACGGTTTTGACAGCCGTCCTTGCCTTGTCCTCTGGAATACCGGCGCGCTCGGCGACCAATTTGACCAATTCATCCATTACCTTTGTTCTCCTCTGTGTAGATGTGGGCAAGGTTTGCGGCCCCGCTTTGAGCCCGCCTCCCGAGCCCAGGCTTAAATGAAGACTACCGATTGCGAGTTTGGAATCTCGAACCGCCTGCGGCAGCGCAGGTTTTTGCACGCCAGCATATCGTCAATCCGCACCATGTAGTTGCGCGATTTGTTGAAGCGGGCGCGATCCTGTTCGTTCGCCCCGCGCGGTAAAGTCGGCTTCTTCGTTCGCGTGAGCCAGCGCACCTCGTACTCGGCGCGCTCGCGGCAGTGCGGGCAACTGTAGGTCGCACGCTTGGTTTCCTGTCGTTCGTTAAAGAAATCGCGTTCTTGCAGCATAAGAGATAGTGTTTCCTAAAAGTGCTGTCTGCTTTTACCGAGTCCATTCAGGGGGCGCGTCCCGGAAATCGTCTTCGTCACACTCAGCCCTAGCGCCCCAGCCGTTGCTCGCGTCGGCGGTGATGCAGGACTATGAATAATCCGGCCAGACCGTTCAAGAGCATCAGAGCGTTGGTCACGACGAAGACCCAGTTATGTACGAGCCAGCTATAAAGCGTAAAGCCGCTTGAGGCCGTCAGCTGCCCTATGAAAAGCCACTTCGAGACGCCCTCGCTCGTGCCCTCGTGCCACTGCTTGTAAACCTGCTTGGCGATGGTCAGCACGAGGACAAACGAGCTGAACCAGCCTATCGCTTCCGTCATCCGCTCCCCCATGATCTTAAATGCGCAATGATGAATCGGGAATTGCGCGCATGATGGACGACTGCTTTCGACTCCTAATCCATCATCGCGCACTCATCATTTATTTATCAGCCGCTCGACGGTCGCCAGAAGTCTATCGGGATCGATCGGCTTCGGCTCGTACGCGGTCGCGCCCTGCGCGAGCGAAAAGGTCGCGTGGCCGCTGCCGAACCCGGTCGTCACCAGTATGGGCGTCTCCGCTATCTCGGGAGTATCGCGCACGCGGCGGACAAGGTACACGCCGTCGGCCGCAGGCATACTGATGTCCGTGATAATCAGATCGGCGCGCTCTTCGACGGCCGCCGTATAGCCTCGAACGCCGTCCTCGGCCGTGACGACCCTGTACCCTCTGCGCTCAAGCGTCATACGCATCAGCTCGCGCGCCACGTCATCATCTTCGATAACCAGGATTTTCTTTTCGTCACTCATCAGAGCACCGAAAGGATAAGGGATGAAGGTAAAAGCGCGGTTTGACGAATCAAATTTCGGCCCTCTCGCCCTTCAACCGCCAACTTCCCCGACCACATTTTGCTCACACAATTCTCGCAGGAGGCGAAAGCTGTAGATGCCCGTCTCGTGGCCGTCGCTCCAGCGAAAAGTAAGTGCGTAGCGACCGACGATCGCTATGTCGTTCATCATCAACTCATCCGGGACGGACTCGGGCGCGAGCACGCGCTGGCCCGTCCACTCGTTCACGCACTGCGCGCATGGACAGGCGCGCCTGAGCGCCGCAGCAGTGTAGCGGCAGACGCGCTCGTCCGCCCAGGTGATACGCAATCCCGCATCGCCCTCCTGCATGATCTCGCGCGGCTCGACCGCAGGGCCGCGTCTTTGCGTCGCATCGCTCATCGTAACTATCGCTCAACCAGCCTCGGCCAGACAGAAAGAGAGAGGAAGCTCTCGCGCCGGTACGCCTTCTAGGTGTACTGGCGAAAGGCGTCCTCTATTGCGTCGGCCTTGATGCTCCAGTGCGAAGCATTCCACACGGCCCGGCCGTTACGCAGGATGATCGCCTGCGGCGATTCGTGCTGGATGCCGGTGCGCGCTTCTATCTCGCGTGAAACGTCGCGCGCCTGCTGGACGACGACCAGCGATACGTCGTTCGGCACGCGCGACATCTCTGAGTAGGCGGCGGAGCTGATCGGGCACATTGAGCTGTGCTTGAAGAGGATGACGGGCTCATCGTGCGAGCGCGCGAGCAGGTCTTCAAGGGCTTTCGTATCTGCGACGGGAGTAAACCGATTTTTCATCGAAGCCATCATCGTCCTGAGAAATTTTATTACGCGGAACATCTTCAGATATTAGCCTACCGGCCTCTTTAGGACAACGCGCCCTGACTTGCCGCCCCCTCGCTCATGAAAAAGATGCGCCGCTTCGCTTGCCAAGCGGCGCATCTTTCCCGTCCGGTTTCCGAGACCCTGTATCTATAAATGTCAGGCTGGGAAAGCGGCCCCGCTCTACTACGAGGGCGTTTTCCCAGTCCGCTCTTTAGTGCTCGTCATGGCCCGAAGAATCGTTCGCGTTATCTTCTGAAGCGCCGCTCGCGGGCGCGCCAGAGCGTCCGCCCGTGACGGTAAAGGTGGCCGACTCCTTATCTATCTCCTTGCCGGCGTCGTCCGACATGGTGACTTCCACTTTGTAACGCCCGTTGGCCCAGTTTTTCCCTGGGCCTGTGAAGTTGAGCACGACGGGGCGAGCGCCCGGCACGTCGAGCGAGGTTTCGAGGCCCGGAACCACCTTGCCCGAATCCTGGCCCTGCACATCGTCGAAGAGCACGCGGGCCTTGACCTTGTGCTTATCGCTCGTGTTGGAAATCTGCGCGACGGCGTAAACAACATCGCTCGGCTTGAACTCGCTGGTCTCGGTCTTGATGTCGGCGTCTTTGCCGAGCTTGAGGCTGCTGATATTGGCGGTCGTGAAGCTGCCACTACAGGCGAGTACGACGCCGAGCATCAGGCCCAGTGCCAGAGCAAGACTCCATCTGTTGGTTCGCATTCCTGCATCTCCTTCGCTTCGGCCTGCCCAGGGGCAGGCTGTGAATTAACTTCGGGGTTGAAAGTTTAAGGCCAGACCAGAATCGAAGGGATGAAGGATGAGGGATGAGGGATGAAAGAAGGATTATTCAACTTGAATAGCCACACTTTCATCCCTCATCCCTCCGCCCTCATCCCTGCTCTTCTATCGCCATTCGCCGACGAGCACGAAGGGAGCCCAGTAGAAGGGTGCGCTATATTTCTTGCCCGCGATCATGCCCTGCTGAGCGGCCCGCTTGGCGGCAACCGCAGACATGCCCTGGCCCGTGAGCATACGCTTGTAGAGGTCTGTCATCAGCTCTGCGGTCGAGCGGTCGGCGACAGACCACATGGTAACGCCGACCGTCGGCGCTCCGGCATACATGAAGGCGCGCGTCAGACCGATGACGCCCTCGCCGCGCTTCTCACGGCCTAAGCCCGTCTCGCAGGCCGAGAGCATGACGAGCGGCGCGCCCAACTTGAGATTGAAAATCTCGTCCGTGCGCAGGAAGCCGTCTCCCGTCTTGTTGCCGACGAGCGAAAGCACGAGTCCCGTAAATTGCGGGCGCTCTGCGTTCAAGAGCCCGTGCGTGGCGACGTGCACGACGCGGTAGTTCTTCAGGTCTTTGGTCTGCACGTTGGCCTCGCTGGCTTGCAGGTCGAGCCAGATGTCGGCCTGTCCGCCGCTGGCGCGCGTCAGCTTGGCGATCTCTTCGGCCTCGGTGCGCGTGCCCGTCAGGCGCGCGAGCAGCAAGCCGCTCGCCGGAGTCTGATTGGCGGGTGTGCCCGCCACGTCCGTCAGGGCGCTGGCGAGCCCCAGGCCGCGCGTGTCTGCGTCCGCAGCCGGGGCGGCGGCAGCGCCCTTGGCGCGCGGGTCGTTTGAATTGAAAACAGGATCGGCCACGAGCAGGATGTTTTTGCCCGTCGGCTTGACCGTCTGTTTTCTAATCACAGAGACGACCGAGGCGGACGGCGCATAAACGATCTCGTTGGTCGTGACTAGATACGGCATGGCCGAATAGTCCGCGCCCCCCGAAGCAGTCACGAGCGATTCAAACGGGACATAGTTGAGCGCGCCATCGGCGACCACTAGCAAACGCTTATCGCCCAGGAGCGAGGCGGCCGGCTCGACCACCGTTTTGTAGAGCGCGTTTGAAGCGGTAGCGAATGCGGCAGCCGCGCTGTTGTCGGGCGCTGCGGCCGCAACCCCCAGGCCGCGCGTCTGGCTGGCGGCGACATCAATCCCGGCGATGCGCGTGCGAAGACGCGTCGGCACAAGCTGATTGCGTAAATCGATCGCCTGCTGGTCAACAGCCGAGCGCCCCGGCAGCTTGAAGAGCGAGACGCCGCCCTGCGTCACCGCCCACAGGTACGAGCTTTGATTGCCGAGGCTGTATTCGAGCAGCGCCGTCTTGTCGTCCAGGACTTGCTGCTGGACTTCTGCGAGCGAGAGCGGCTGCGGCAAAGTCAGAGAGGCGTAGCGCGGGCTCGCCGCCCTGATCTGGTTTTCGATGCTGTCGTAATCGGTCGAGAGCTGATTCAGCTCGGCTTCCAGGTCAGAGTTTGACTTCTTGTCCGCGTCAGGATTCAAGCTCGCGCCCGTCAGAATCTCCGCGATCTCCTGCTGGCGATCAAGGTTGTCCTGCTTGCGCTTCAGGAGTTCCGCCGGGACGCCTTCCGTGATGTTCGCGCCCGATTCTCCGAGCATGTCCAGCAGAGAGCGTGCGCGGCTCTGCTCGACGATCTGAAAGGCTTCCGCCGCGTCCGTCAGGGCCGCGCCCGTGAGCGGCCCGCTCGCGCCTGCGGCCGTCACCAGTGCGCGTTCGGCCAGTGCGCTCGCCGCTTCGTCGTACACATCCTTGGTCGTCGCCAGGAAGGTCGAGCGCGATTCGTCCGCGCCGAGGCTGCCAGAACGGATCGCCTCTATGGTTTTCAGCGCGTCGCGGTAGGCCGCGATGGCGGTTTCCCTGCCCTGTGCGGCCTTCTTCTGATCCTTCTCCTGCGCGGCCTGACCCCAGCGGCTACGTGCCATACCGCGCTGCGCGGGCCACATCAGGTCGGGCCGGTTGTCCTTGCGCGCTCCGTCTGCCGCCGCCGTGAATAGCTTTATGGC
>DASQYE010000213.1:0-2176 GCA_035639355.1 Pyrinomonadaceae bacterium | reverse complement strand
ATTCCGTATCGCTTTTTTGAGCGGGCAAGCAATGATCGAAGTGGAAGAAGATATTTCCGCAGCGCGCAGCCGAGGCCACTTGAGCAGCGTTTGCCTGAGCATCGCCGATATACGTATTTTGCTTGCGAGCGATGACCCTCGTATGGGACTTGCGATTGACGGGGCCACGCGACTGTTCATGGTCGAAGAGGCTGAGCCCTTGGATGCGCGCGTCAGAACCAGGTGGGGCGAGCTGGAGGGGCATGCGGCGGGCGAGCTTCTTTTTGATTCCGGCGCGCTATGGAAATTGTACCGCGACGCTGGCGGCTACGAGTGGCGTTTCAACACGCCCTTCCTGGGCGAGCGTCCCTACAAGATCGCGCGCTTCAACCATGATTTCACGGACGGGGAAGTGCTGCTCCATCGTCCTTATTTCGAGACGGCGCTTGCGGTCTACCCGCTTGAGTATCCGCTGGACGAGCTGCTGCTGCTCAATCTTCTGGCGAGGGGGCGCGGCGTCGAGCTGCATTCGTGCGGCGTCGAGGACGAGTCGGGCGACGGCTATCTTTTCGTGGGCCAATCGGGCGCGGGCAAGACCACCATGTCGCGCCTGTGGGAGAAGATGCCAGGCGTCTTGATTCCGAGCGACGACCGCATAGTGCTGCGCATACAGGACGAGGGGCTAAGGATGTACGGCACGCCCTGGCATGGAGAGGCGGAGCTGAGCCGCCCCCTAAGCACACCGCTCAAGCAACTCTTTTTTCTGCGCCACGGCGAGCGCAACTATCTGGCGGACATCAGCGGAGCCGAAGCGGCGGCGAGGCTTTTCGCTTGCAGCTTTCCGACCTACTACGACCCTGCGGGGCTGGACTTCACGCTTGCTTTCTTCGAGCGTGTGACGAAAGCCATTCCATGCCGCGAGCTGACGTTCATCCCGGATGAAAACGTGGTCGAGTTCATACGCCGCCACGCGACTTGAACGAGCCGGACGATAGAGAGCGATGTTCCAAGAGGTAAGCAGGGAACTCCTGCGACTCGGTTACAAGATACGCTTTCGCCCCGCCGGGCGAAGTATGCAGCCGACGATCAAAGACGGCGAGGCCATCACGGTCGCTCCCGTCAGCTCGCACCAGGTCAAGCGCGGCGACATCCTGCTCTACTGCACGGGCCGAGGGATGATCGCCCATCGCGTCGTCAAGACGGGAGTTGACCGGGAAAGGGGCGCGTATTTCATCATGCGCGGCGATTCATCCGTCTCGGCGGACGAACCCGTCGCGGCCGGGCGCGTGCTCGGCAAAGTGGTTTCGGTCGAGAGAAGGGGACGCACCATCAGCCTCTCAGGACGGCGAGCCTTTATACGTCACAGCGCGAACCTCTGGGCATTGAAGATCAGGAGGCGCATCGCCTCGGCGCGAGGACAGATTTACCGCTGGAAATTGCAGCTTTGACAACCGAAACAGCTTTTCAATGCCATCGCAAAGCCATAGCGTGGCAGCGAAACGCGAAAACCGGGTGAAGTTATGCCATGACGGCCGCATGTTATGCCGTTACGAGGCGAGGGAAAGTCATTCCCTGCTGTGGGAACGTCATAACGAGCCATCGTAACGCCATAACAAGCGCCTGTAACGGCGTAATAAGCCCTGGGAACGCGATTTCCGGCCCTCGGAATAGCGTTCCCAAGCCTCGGTATCGCCTTACCAGGGGACGGAATCGCGATTCCGAGGCCGGAAATTACGGGTCTGTCAGCGAAAAACCGCGATTTTGCTCGGGAAATCGAGGTTTTAGCGGTTGTAGGAGCCTCATCATCGATGAAATGGCGCTTTTTGAGGCCGAAAATGCCATTTACAGAGTGCCGGAATGAAGCAAAGGACAGAGGTCTTATGAGAAAAGCAAAAAGGCCCTTGCGGTATCCGCCGACATCACCCGTTTCGCTTAGGGCATGGCGCAACCACCCGCGCCCCGTCGCCCTCCTTCTTCTCACGGCCTTCGCACTGACGGCCTACCTCATGGCGTCGCCCCCGCCATCTCAAGCTCAATTAACTCCCTCGCAGGACATTGTTATCAGTCAAGTTTATGCAGGTGGTGGACTCAGCAGCTCTTCTTTCTCGCATGATTTCGTTGAGCTTTACAATCGAGGAAGTTTAAGCGTTGACATAGCGGGCTGGTCGTTGCAGGTATTTAATTCATCTACCGGCTT
>DASQYE010000212.1:0-10285 GCA_035639355.1 Pyrinomonadaceae bacterium | reverse complement strand
AGGAGTGAGATAATCATGGCTAAGGCTAAGTTAGTGACGGGTCTCTTCAAAACGCGAGTGGCGGCGGAGGCCGCCGTGGACGCGATCATCAAGCGCGGCTACACGCGCGACGACATTAGTGTGCTGATGTCGGATGCGACGAAGAATAAGGAGTTTGCCGTCGAGACGGGCACGCGCGCCGCCGACGGCGCTGGCATAGGCGGTGCTGTGGGCGGCGCGCTCGGCGCAACGCTGGCCGCCATCGCGGCGGTCGGGACGACCATCGCTTTGCCGGGATTGGGGCTTGTGATCGCCGGGCCAATCGCGGCTGCGCTGGCGGGCGCGGGCGCGGGCGGCGCGACCGGCGGCCTGATCGGCGCGCTCATCGGAGCCGGAATTCCAGAGCATCGCGCCAAAGTCTATGACGCCGGACTGCGCGGCGGCGGCATTCTCCTGGGCGTCGAAGCGAAGACGGACGAGGACGTGAGCAAGCTGGAACAACTGCTCACGGACATAGGGGCCGAGCACGTTCGCTCCGAATAAATACGACCGTGAGATCAAGGGGATTTTCGGTAGAGATGTTCGACGAGGAGGAGGAGGCGACCGCCCGAGGCTCGCGCGCCGTTGACTCGCCGCGTCCGGGCCCAAGGCCGGTGGCCCTGATTGCTGCCTGCGCGCCGGTCACACTTCCCCCTCTCTCTCCATGTGTGTGTATGCATGCTCGATCAGCTTCACCCTAAATCTTCTGCGTGGGCGCGCGCCGGGAGGGACTATATGCAAAGAACGGAAAAGACCATCGAGATCAACGCTCCGGTCGAGCGCGTTTTCGATCTGTTCAGCGACTTCGAGAGTTTTCCAAGGTGGATGAGCCACATCAGGGAGGTCAGGTACACGGGCCGGCGCTACACGCGCTGGACGGCCGATGCTCCGCTCGGGTCAAGCGTCGAATGGGAAGCCGAGACCACTCATTTCGAGCCGGATCGACGCATCGCCTGGCGCAGCGTGCGCGGCGATGTGGATACGGAGGGCGAGGTGGTTTTTCAGGAAACGTCGCGCGGGACAACGCTCGTGCGCGTCGTACTCGGTTACGATCCGCCCGCCGGCCGCTTCGGCGCTATGGTCGCCCGACTGTTCGGGAGCAATCCCGAGCAGCAGATGGAAGAAGACCTAGAACGCTTTGCGTCGGTCGCGGAAGAACGCGAGACGCGTCGCGCTCGCGGCTATTTTGACGAGCAGCGCGGCGGTCGCTCGACGACGACGGCCAGGCGCGCTAGCCATGGCCCGCGCATGTACGGCGAAGAGCTGCGCGATAGACGTGGACGCGCCGCGACGCATTACGAAGAGGCGGACGACGACGAGCGGCGCTACTTCTCGCGCCCCCCTGTGGAGCGCGCCTTTTACGAGCGGAGGCGCGATGAAGATGATAGAGGCTACCGACAGGGCCACTACGTGGATGATCGCCCGCGCTCACGCGGCGAGGGGCGCGAGCGCTTCGAGCGTGAAGTGAGGGAGGCGCTGCGCAGCCAGCGTGAAAGCCTGCGGCGCTACGATGAAGAGAGTCGCAACGCCCGGCGCGGGCCGCGTCCCGAAAGATACGAGCGCGACGAGCGCCCACACGTTCACGACGAGCGCGGCCCCGCCGACGAGCGGCGTCTTTATGAAGGACGAATGCGCGCGCGCTCTACGCGTCGCGGCGAAGATGATCGCCGCCCCTCGCAGCAGCAGCCTCCGCCGCCTCCGACGCGGCATGCGCTGACGCCGCGCGAAAGAGAGATGGAGAGAAGAAGAAGACGCCCGAGGCCGGATTCCGAGTATCCCAGAAAAGCCTTCAGTCGCGGCGTGGACAAGCTCCTAGATGAGGACGACGCGCCGAGCAGCCGCTGGCGTAGGTGGTAGCCTCGGCCGCACCTAAGCGAACCGGAAATGAGAAGACCGCGCCTTGAGATCAACTCAAAGGCGCGGTCTTTTCTCTTTTGATCTTGAATGAAGGGTTACTTGCCGATGGCTTTGCCTATGTCCTCGACCGTTTCTCCGACCTTGCGTTTGGCCGTTCCGTATCCTTCCTGAATATTACCGCCGGCGCGGTCGGCCGCCCCCTCGCTCTCCATCTCTCGATCATCTACGGCGCGGCCTACGTTCTCTTTTACAGCGCCCTTTGCCTGATCGAATTTGCCTTCGACCTCGTCTTTGTTCGGTAGTCCCATGATTTGAATCCTCCCCTGTGACGATTGCTCCTTAATTCAGAGCGAAGCAACCGAACCGCAGTCTTTAGGAATGCTCTGTTGCTGTGACCGAGGTGGCAAGCGATGTGCCACCGGGTCAGGACGGCCGCCGTCGCCGACACTTTCGAGGGCGAAAGCTATTTATTGTGACGACGATAGGAAAGAAGGCATTACCGTTTCAAGCGGCCTGCCGGTAAAGCGATTGAATGTACCTTTCCGTACATTTCGGATGGCGCGTGTGCTTGATCTTCGGACAGGAGGGCGAGGGTGCGGGCCGCGCGTAACTCGAAATATCGATCGAACGAGAGCGGCGCAAAGCAGAAGCGTTAGTGGAAAAGAGCGACCAAATGCTTGATCGCTCTTTTCCACCCGTTTGTTATAGAGACCGCAGAATGCCCCTTCGTTCAACTACAGGCCGGAGCATTTTCAGTCTCGGCAGCGCTCAAGTTAGAACTCGAAGCGCGCGGCGAACTGGAACTGCCGTGCCTTGTAGAGCGTCTCGCCGATGGGCGGCGTGATCGTCAGGTATGTCGGACGGAAGACCAGGTTCGAGCCCGAGACCGTGTACGCGGTCGTGTCAAGGTTCCCAAGTATGTGCGTGCGGTTGAAGAGGTTGAACCCTTCGGCCAGAAACTCTATGTTCATCGTTTCCGTGAAACGGAAGCGACGCGAAATGCGCAGATCGAAGTTCCAGAATTTCGGGAAGCGCTGCGAGTTGCGTCCGGCGAACGGGGCCGGAACGCGATTGGCCGCGCCCGTTCCCGAACCGTTGAGGCCGCTGCCGCCCCTGACGACGCCCGCCGCCGTGCCCGTAATGCCTACGTTGTAGGGGAAGCCCGATTGAATGACGAAGATCGGCGCAATGTTGAAGCCGTTGAAGATCGTACGGCCAACCTTGTTATCTTCGCCGAAGAAGTCCGGCGTCCAGACGGCGCTCGCCACAAACCTGTGCCGCACGTCCAAATCCGAAGGCCCGTTCTCATAGGTATAGTCAAACGGATTGAAAGGGTCGTTCGTGTTGGTGAAGGTTCCTCTGGCCTGGCCATTGTCCTTCGCGTTGGAGAGCGTATAGCTGGCCTGGTACTGCAAGCCCTTCGTAAAGCGGCGCTGGATTTGAACCGCCAGCGCGTTGTACTCAGACTTGATTGTGCTGCGAACCTCCGTCACCGCATTGAAGGCGTTGTTCAGGCGAGTGGTCAGGCGCGGCACCGTCAGCCTCTGACCGCCGAACGGCCCGCCGACGAAGTTAAACGTGGAGGTCGCGGTCGGGAAGGCCAGGTTGACATCGACAAACGTCGGAAGCCTTCTACCTAGACTCAGCAGGTAAGAGACCGAGAGCGCCGTGTTACTCGTAAGCATGCGCTCGTAGATCAAGTCGCCCTGATGAATCTGCGGGTTCGCCATATTCTCCGAGAAGACGACTATGTTCGGAATCGGCGTGGAGCCGCCGCTGGCTGCTCCTGCCGACGCGAAAGCCTGCGGGAAGATCGCAGAGTTAAGGCTCAACTGTACCTGTCCCGCCGCTACGCCCGTATTGGTAATGGCGTTGGAGATCACTGAGTTCTGAATGCGACCGTAGTAGATGCCGTAGCCGCCGCGAATGACATTACGGCTATCGCCCGTGATGTCATAGGCGAACCCTATGCGCGGCCCGAAGTTGTTCTTATCTGCCGGGAAGACGCTCGTCTTGGCCGTAAAGCGCGGGTCTGCGTCGAAGGCCGAGTTGGGGATTTGCGGCTCGGGCAATTGCTGGTACTCGTAGCGAAGACCCAGATTGAGCGTTAACTGCTGCGTGACCCTGTAATCGTCCTGTAAGAAGAAGTTGTAGTCGTTGGTTTCAAACTCGAAGCGCGGTCTGCCGAAGCCCTGGTTGAAAGTGCCGTTGTAACACTGTCCGGCGATTCTCGTGGAGGTCGCACACTGGCGGCCCGCTGTTCTCAGCGCCCCGCCGCCTGTGAAGTTGGCGTAGTCAACCAGAAAGTCGTTGAGCGTCGAATAGGAATACACGCCCGCTTCCTGGAAAAGGTTGTCGTTGACATCCTTGACGTGGTTGATGTCGGCCCCGAATTTGAAGGTGTGGTTGCCGCTCGTGATCGTCAACGTATCGGCATACTGCCAGCGTTTCTCGTCCGGATAAGAGCGCCGATCAAGGAAGTTGGGCTTGCCGAAGGTGAAGCCGCCTGTGATGGCGACCGACGGAGAAGCGCCGCCGGGCGAGGTGGCCGGTTCACCCGTGATCGGGCCTGTGTATTTCTGGCGCTCAAAGTCGCGTCCGTACTGGAAGCGCGCTTCGTTTATCATGCTCGACGAGATCGTTGATGCCAGGCGGAAGGTGATCCAGTCAATATCGACCAGATCGTCGCCGAAGCTGCCGCGCCCGCGCGTCACAAGCGAAGTCGTCTGTACACCGTTCGGTGAATTCCAGCGCAGGCGATTGTAAGTCACGCTCAGAGTGTTGGCGTCGTTAATGCGCCAGTCCACTTTTGGAAGATAGAGGGTCTGATCGCCACGGCGAGCGACTTCGCCCGTGAGGGTTTGAAGGAACGCCAGGCCGGCGTCAATCTGCGTGTTGGTCAGCCCACGCGCGGGGGCCGTCAGCAGCGTCCTGTTCGCCTGGCTGAAAAAGTTCGCGTTCTGTGGCCCGGCGACGCCCGGGAAATTCCTCTTCTGTTGATCGTAGCTGAAGAAAAAGAAGAGCCTGTCCTTAACTATCGGCCCGCCGATGTTGCCGCCGAACTGCTTACGATTGTCTTCCGTCTTGAGGCCGATGATCTCTCCGCTCGGCAGGGTCTGGAAGGTCTGCGGCTGTCTCGCATTGAATCTCTCATCGCGGACATAGAAGAATGCGCCGCCGTGAAATTCGTTAGTGCCGCTCTTGGTGACGGCGTTGACCACACCGCCGGCGGCGCGCCCGTACTCGGCCGAGTAGTTCGAGGTGTTGACCTGAAACTCGCGTATCGCCGACTGGCTGATCGAATAGTTAAGGCGCGTCCGGCCGCGCTCTTCGGAAAAGAACGCCTGGTTGTTGTCGCCGCCATCAACCGTATTGTTGTTCAGCAGACCCGAGATGCCGCGAAAGCTGACGAGGCCGAAGAGACCGTCGGGCACAGCGCCCGGAGTCAGCAGCGCAAAGTTAGACCAGCGGCGACCATTGATCGGAAGCTCGTTGATCGAAGTCTGGTTGATATTGGTGGAAAAGTCCTGCTGCGAAGTATTAATGACGGGCGCTTCACTCGTCACATCGACAGTCCCCGTGGCCTGGCCGACTTGCAGCCCAACGTCTACGGGGGTGCTGCGGCCGATCTCGACCACAACCCTCTCCTGCGTATATACGCCGAAGCCGGAGGTCGTCACCGTCAGGCTGTAAACGCCCGGCTGAAGATTGACGACGCGCGCCCGCCCTTCGCTATCGGTTGTGGCGGTCTCTTCCTTGTTGGTTTCGACGTTCCGGACCGAAACGGCCGCGCTCGGAACGACCGCGCCGTTAGGGTCAGTAACCGAAACCTCTACCCCTCCGGTCGTCGTGGACTGCGCGAACGCGAGCGCGCTCATCGCACCGATCAGGAGCGCGATGAAAGAGAGTCGAACAAATTTAAACATGCTGGGGAACTCCTTAAATAACAGATATGTGGAAACTGGTCATGATGTTTGCGCCCATCGAGGAGGCGCAGAAAGAGTGAGAAATGTGGTGCGAATCATGCTGATTACTTTTGAACTGCTTGATACCAGAGGTGAATAGCGCCGACCGGCGGCGTCCCGTGTAGGAAGTAAGTTTCTATCATGCCGGACGCGGTTTGCGCAAGCGTTACCGTAAATGGAAATCCCGGTTAAAACTGAACGCATTTGAGGGCCGGCCAGGATCAATCTAAGTCGTCAAAACGAACTGTTTTTCGCAAGCGCCGTGCCGTGTCCGTGCAAGCCTACGGCTCACCGCCTAAGAACATGAGCAATCAGCCGTTAGCCCACAACGGCCGCTCAATACGCGATCGCGCCCGCACCCATTTTTTTGGATTTGATACGAAATTTAGGATGCCGCGCCGCCAGGCGTCAGCGCGAAGACCGGTCGGCGACGAGTGACGTGGGTTTACGAAAAGCCCTTACCGTCCATGACACGCGTCGCCCCGAGTCTCTCTTTTTATAGTCTCTCGCAGATGATGGCGATGCCCTGCCCGCCGCCGATACAGGCCGTCGCCAGGCCGTAGCGTCCCCCGCGCCGCCCCAGTTCGTTAAGCACGGTCAGCACAAGGCGCGTCCCGGAAGCCGCTAGCGGGTGGCCAAGGGCGATAGCGCCTCCGTTGACGTTGGTGCGGGCGCGATCGAGCCCCAGCTCTTTCTCAACCGCCAGATATTGCGCGGCGAAAGCCTCGTTGACTTCCACCAGCTCTATATCTTCCAGCTTTAGCCCGGCGCGCTCCAGCGCCTTGCGCGTGGCCGGCACAGGCCCTATGCCCATAATCTCCGGCTCGACTCCGGCATAGGCCCAGCTCACTATGCGCCCCAGGGGCTTTACGTCCTTAGCCTTGACGTAATCCTCGCCCGCGATGACGAGCGCCGCCGCGCCGTCAACGATACCGGAAGCATTGCCCGCCGTGACGAAGCCGTCTTTGCTGAAGGCGGGCCTGAGTTTCGCCAGCCCTTCGAGTGTCGTCTCGGGGCGCATGTGATCGTCCCTGTCAAAGACGATCGTCCCTTTACGGGATTTGATCTCGACGGGAACGATCTCTTCTGCAAAGACGCCTGCGTCCTGGGCGCGCTTGGCCTCCTGTTGCGACCTCAAGGCGTACTTGTCCTGCTCTTCGCGCGAGATTTCATGACGACGCGCGAGATTTTCCGCCGTCCCCGCCATCGGCGTATTGCAATAAGTATCGAGCAAGGCGACCATCAGGCTGTCTTCGAGCTGGCCCTGCCCCAGGGCGAAGCCCGAGCGCGCGCCGCGTATGACGTGCGGCGCTTGCGACATTGACTCCATGCCGCCGACCAGCGCAGTCTGAGCTTCGCCCAGCTGTATCATCTGCGCGCCGGAGATGATGGATTGAATCCCGCTGCCGCACAACCTATTGACCGTCAGCGCCGGACGGTCGAACGGCACACCCGCCTTTAGAGCGACGTGACGCGCGCCGTAGATAGCATCGCCCGAAGTTTGCAGCGCATTGCCGATAATCGTGTGATCGATCTCGTCGGCGGCGACATTGGTCGCAGAGAGAGCGCCGCGCGCGGCAATCGCGCCCAGATCAATCGCCGATATATCCTTTAGCGCGCCGACATACTCGCCCATCGGCGTGCGCTTTCCGCCGAGAATAAACACATCACGAGACATTCTTTTCATCTAACCTTTCGATGGTAGAAATAGAGACGTTGACCGGAAACAGATAAGACTAGCAGACGGCTCGCGGCGGCGTCAATTTCACAGCCCGCAAGCCTTTTATTACAGGCGCGAAAGAAGTTGAGGCCGGACTATAGATAGACGATCAGGAGGCCTTCTCGGTCGCTCTCTTTCCCGCGTCGCGCGCGCAAGCGCAATCTCGATCCCACTTAGTCCGTGAACCGATGGTTGGCGCGATAGCGATGGAGCAGTTCTTCCAGAAAGCCCTCGTAGCTGAAGGCTTCCAGATCATAGGCGGGGCGCAGCTTGTACATGATCGGCAGGGCGACGCGCCAGGCCATCCACTGGCGCGGGGCATTGGGCAAATCCCAGCGACGCCGCAGGAAGGTCTCGACCACCTCGATCTCCTTTTCCGTGAGCGAAGAGAGGTCGGCCGTGAAGGGCACCGGCTTGAAGGAGCGGCGCAGCGCCTGATCGCTCACCGGCGCTGCGAAGACCTGGTCGAAGCCGGGCGCTTCCGTCTCGCGCTCGCGCACGACCACGCTTCCGGCGAGCATGTCGCCCAGTCGCTGATCTTTCGAGCTTATAAAGACGGCGATGAGGCCTATGGAGTAGAAGCCGAGGACGGGTACGGGGGTCGGCTGCATGTCTAAAATACGCATGATGTTGCGCACCGCCGCTTCCCAGAAAGTGATGGGCCGGCCGTCTTCGCGTATGACGCGTAGCTTGAGCCAGCGCTTGCCCGGCGTCTGCCCGTTCCAAAGCCACTCGAAAAAAATGAAGTAGCTTGAGAAGATCAGGAACAAGAGGATAATCAGCAAAGCCTCGACCCACTTGGGCGCGTCCGTGAAGACGCCTACGAGGCGCGTATAGTCCGACAGGATAGAGAAGGCTATGACGAGCAGGATCATGAAGGCGATCTGCAACGCATGATCGATGGCGCAGGCTAGAAACCGATTGCCGATGGAAGCCAGGGCGAAATGCAGCGGGACGCGCTCCGGCGTCTCGATCACCAGAATCTCTTCCGTCGCACTGAGAACTTCGGCAGCCATGTTCAAAATAGTGATCGGGGACAAGTGGCAAGTGATAAGCGCGAAGCTAAAGTTTCATCCCGCCCGTCGCCTGCGATTCGGGTCATATAGCGATGTTAACCTTGAGGAGGCCCGTTTCGACCCCCGCTGATATAACGCTCAACCGTTTCTATCAGCACATTGAGTCTCTTGTCGGTTTCCGCAAGCTGCTCGCCGGTTCTTGACTGTGCCTCGGTCAAGATGTCCAGCCGTCCATCCACGTTCGCGGCAAGCCGAACGAGCATCTGGAAAGACTCTTCGAGCCGGGTCGTGCGTCTCTCATACGCCACCTGCGCTTCGGCCAGCTTGTCTGCTTTTTCGGCCAGCTTGTCTACCTTTTCGGCGAGCTTGTCTATGTTGATAGTCACTTGGGCCTGCTGGTCGAGAATGAATTGAATCGTATTCTGCATCTCGTCGTTTGTCATAGCACGCGCCTCATGGATTTAAAGTCAGACGTGTGGCTCACATCAAATGGAGTCTCAAGTCCAGCGCACGCGCAGGAAGCGTCGCTTGCCGACTTGCAGCAGAGTCTCTTCTCCGGGTTCGACTCCGATCACGACGCCGGTGTCCGTTTGACGCTCGCCGCCGATGCGCACGCCGCCCTGTTCGATCAGGCGACGCGCCTCGGCGATCGATGCGGCGAGTCCCACTCTGGCGAGCAGGCGCGGCAGAGGCCAGGTGCCCGCCTCCACCTCGCAAGTCTCGACTTCCTCCGGGGCCGCCTTGCGGACGAAGATGCGGTTGAACTCCTCTTCGGCCGCCTCCGCCGCCGCCTTCGAGTGGAAGTCTGAGATGATGCTCTTGGCAAGCTCGACTTTATAGTGCCGTGGATTGCTTTCACCCGATTCGGCACGGGCACGCATCTGCGCAATCTCTTCCGTTCGCGAGTCGGTCAGCAGCTCATAGTAGCGCCACATCAGCTCGTCAGAGATCGACATAATCTTGCCGAACATCTCCGACGGGGCTTCGTTGATGCCTATGTAATTGCCCACGCTCTTGGACATCTTCTGCACGCCGTCCGTGCCTTCCAAGAGCGGCATGATGCAGGCGACCTGCGCCTCCTGCCCGTACTCGCGTTGAAGATTTCTGCCCATCAGGATATTGAACTTCTGGTCGGTGCCGCCAAGCTCTACGTCCGCTTCGAGCGCTACGGAGTCGTAGGCCATCACGAGCGGGTAGAGGACTTCGTGCAGCGCGAGCGGGCGATTCTCTTCGAGCCGCTTCTGAAAATCGTCGCGCTCCAGGATTTGTCTCACGGTGACGTGCGAGGCGAGCTTGATGAAGCCGGCGGAGCCGAGCGCGTTCATCCAGCGCGAGTTAAAATCGATGATCGTCTTTTCCGCGTCGAGCAGCTTGAAGATTTGCGTTTTGTAGGTCTCGGCGTTGGCTTCTATCTCTTCGCGCGTGAGCTGCGGGCGCGTGGCGCTCTTGCCCGACGGGTCGCCGATCAGCCCTGTGAAATCTCCTATCAGAAAGATGACGGTGTGGCCCAGCTCCTGAAAGGCGCGCAGCTTACGAATTACGACCGTGTGGCCAAGGTGTATGTCGGGTGCGGTCGGGTCAGCGCCGAGCTTGATGCGCAGCGGAACATTCGTGCGCGCAGACTTTTCCAACTTGGCGCGCAGCTCCTCTTCACGAATCAGCTCGACCGTGCCTTTGCGTAGGTACGCAAGTTGTTCGTCAATAGTCAT
>DASQYE010000211.1:0-2662 GCA_035639355.1 Pyrinomonadaceae bacterium | reverse complement strand
CATGAGGTAGGCTTACCCGATCATCCGGCGAGGGGTGCGTGGATCGCCGGGCTGATAAATCATACGGTAACGAGGGCGCAAGTCTTACGTGCGCTGATAGAGAGCCCGGAACTGTACCAAAAGTTCTACAACACGGCTTTCGTGGTCGAGATGTATTTCGGCTATCTCAGACGAGACCCGGACATTCTCTACTTGCGTTGGATACAGAAGCTCAATCAGACGGGCGATTACCGCACACTCATTAACGGCTTCGTGAACTCCCAGGAGTATCGCCAACGTTTCGGCCCGTGATTGCCGAGCGCGCGCCTTCCGCCGCTTGCCAGCAAAAGGGTTCCGACTTCGGAACCCTTTTGCTATTCGATTACAACGCGAACCGTCAGATTATAGACTGTCCGTAGTCGCAGTATTCGACGATCGGACAACGCTCGCAGACGGGGTCGCGCGGGCGGCAGAGAGCGCGCCCGTGGCGAATCAGGTTGACGTGGAAGGAGTAGAATTTTCCTTCCGGCACGACGCGGTTCATGATCTGGTGCGCGCGCGCGTCCGTACATTTCTGCGGCAGGATGCCGACTCTACGCAGGATGCGAAAGATATGCGTGTCGAGCGGGAAGACCTCCTTGCGACAGGCGAAGAGGAGCGTGCAGGCGACCGTCTTTGGGCCGATGCCGCGAAACTGCGAGAGGTATCGCACGGCCTCTTCGGCGGAAAACTCGTGCAGGAAAGAGAGGTCCAGCGTGCCGTGCTCGTCCTTTATCTGGCGAAGGAGGCTCTTGATGACTGCCGCCTTCTGGTTCGCCAGGCCGCCCGAGCGTATGCAGTCGGCGATCGTCGTCTCGCGTGCGCGCAACATTTGCTCCCAGGTCGGGAAACGCTTTTTCAAGGCCGCGAAGGTACGATGGCTGTTCACATCGCTGGTCGCCTGCGAGAGGATTATCTGTATGAGCATGTCCAGCGGGTCGGAGGCGCGACCGTTGACAGGCACACCGTAGGCGCGCTCCAGATTTTGTATGATGTAGTGAAGCGGCTTCTCAGGAGCGTCCGCTTCCCTCTCCTGTATGGGGGCCGCCTTACGCGGCGAGGACGCGCTCATAAAACTCTATGTACTGCGGGATGACCAGGTCCGTACTGTAATGCGAGACGGCGAAGGAGCGCGCGAGCGCGCCCATCTCGCCTCGCAAATCTTTGTCGGAGAGAAGTCGCGCGGCGTCCGCGCTCATCTTTTCAATATCGCCCACCTCGCTCAGGAATCCGGTCTCGCCATCCGTGACGACTTCCGGCACGCCGCCGACGCGAGAGGCTATGACCGGCACCTCGCAGGCCATAGCCTCAAGCGCCGCCAGCCCGAAAGATTCCTGCTCGGACGGCAAAAGAAGCACGTCCGAGGCCGAGAGGTAGTCAACGATCTTCGGTTGTTTGCCGACAAAAGAGCAGTGATCGAATACGCCCAGGCAGCGCGCTCGATGCTCCGCGCCCCTGCGCTCGCTTCCATCGCCGACCATCACCAGGCGCGTGCGGACCCCACTCTCCAGTACGCGCGCCAGTATCTCTATGCAATCGAGGGGGCGCTTGACCGGACGGAAATTCGAGACGTGGACGAGAAGCGGCACGCCCTCCGGCGAAAGCTCCGCGCGAAGCTGCGGCACAGCGTATCTTCGATAGTCGGAAGCGCAGATGAAGTTTGGGATGACGGCGATGTTATCGAATTGAAATGTCTCGGCGGTCGCACGCTTCAGGTAATGCGAGATGGCCGTCACGCCGTCCGACTGCACTATGCCATAGCGCGTGATCGGCAAGTAAGAGCGATCCGCGCCGACCAGCGTGATGTCTGTCCCGTGCAGGGTCGTGATGACGGGCAGACGGCGATGCGGCTGTAGAGACTCTCGGGCCAGAATCGCGCTGATCGAGTGCGGGATGGCGTAGTGAACGTGCAGGAGGTCTAGGTTTTCCGTCTCGGCGACCGTAGCCATCTTGGTCGCCAGGGCCAGCGTGTAGGGCTGGTGCTCGAAGAGCGGGTAAGACATCATCTCGACCTCGTGGAAACGGACGCGCTCGTTCAACTCGGTCAGGCGCGTCGGCAGCGCCGAGGCGATGAAATGCACCGTGTGGCCGCGCGCCGCCAGCTCTTTCCCAAGCTCGGAGCCGACAATGCCGCTGCCGCCGTAAGTCGGATAGACTGTGATGCCAATATTCATAATCAGATGCTAGATGCTAGCTGTCAGTATGACGATTCTGTCTTTCACTGACATCTAGCATCTGACATCCGATTGTAACAGCGTGCGTTATGGAATGGTTAAAGAATTGGAAGGCTTTGGCTGTAGGTAAATAGCAAGAAAGCAGGCGACCCTCGCAATCGCCTGCTTCTTGCCTCAACTTGTCTCACCTGTAAAGGGGGGTCAAGCGAGGCACAGAGTATAGTCTCACTTTGCGCTTTTAGCAATAGTTCTTTTATAAAACGAACACTTTTTTTTTCGAGGGCGCGCAGGGGTTTGAACAGGTACCAACGCCTCGATTTTCCCAGGCTTTTTACAGGCCCCGTGCCGCTGCATCGCCGTCCGAAACAGGGTATAATACGGACAGTCAGCAAAACTTGTTATAGACCGGAGCCTTTATGTGGAAGGCTTGCGCGTCGAGTGGAGAATAGTAAGATGCCGAAAATAAGTGA
>DASQYE010000210.1:0-8195 GCA_035639355.1 Pyrinomonadaceae bacterium | reverse complement strand
CCCTTGCGACACTGCGACCGGGGGCGAGACGGCTTGAGGCTTGAGATTGGCGGTGCGCCGCGCGTAAAAGATGGCGGACACGAAGAGCGCGAGCGCGATGATACTGGCGGCGATCCAGATGTCCAGTCGCCTTCTCTTCCTCAGCTCCGCCGCCTCGTTTCGCGTCAGCTTCGAGGTCGCCGACGAGGCGCTAAGCTCTTGGCCGCACGCGCGGCAATTCCTGTCGCTGGGCGAAACCTCTGCGCCGCAGGCGGGACAGGCGGAAGCGCCTACGGGCTGCGTCACGTAGCTTTCACGCGCGGGCGGAACGGTCAACTGTACGTCGGCGTGCAGCCCCGCGCCGTCCCTGGGGTCAAGCAACGTAGAGCCTTCCAGCTTCGGTGCGTCGCCCGCTTCGGCGCGACCGCGCGCGCGTCGCACGGCCTGTAGAAACTCCTCGGCGCTGGCGAAACGCTGGTCAGCTCTCTTTTCGAGGGCGCGCAGGATGAGCGCCTCTATTTCGGGAGTGATCTGCGGGTTACGCTCGGAGGGCGGCTGCGGCGCGCGCTCAAGGTGCTGGCGCACGATGTCGGAGTGTGAGAGTGTGCCGTCCTTGTTCCAGAAGGGCGGCGTGCCCGTCAGCATCTCGTAAAGGATTATGCCGAGGCTGTAGATGTCAGACCTCTGATCGACGGGTCGTCCGTCGGCCTGTTCGGGCGAGACGTATTCGGGCGAGCCGTAAACCCCGCCGAGCGTATCCCCGCCGTCCGAGCCGACCAGCTTGACGATGCCGAAGTCCGTGATTTTCACGTTGCCTTCGGGCGTAATCAAGATATTGGCGGGTTTCAGGTCGCGGTGCACCAGCCCCAGGTGCGCGGAGCCGTCCTGGTCGCGATAGACGAAGGTATGAGCGTAAGAGATGGCCGCCAGTATCTGCTCGAAGAAATCAAGAGCACGATCAAGATTGGTCGGCGAGACTTGGCGGGCAAACAACTGCGCCAGCGAGCGGCCCTCGACATACTCCATCACTATGTAGTACGCCTTCTCGTCCGAGATGTAATCGTAGATTTTGACTATGCCGGGATGATCGAGCTGCGATTGAACGTAAGCCTCTTTTTCAAAACGAGCTTCGAGGCGGCGCATCTCGCCGGGGTCGCGCGCGTCTATGGATTTGATGGCGACCTCGCGCGGCAGTTGCAGGTGACGGCCGCGATAGACGACGCCCATCCCCCCACGCCCTATCAGCTCTTCGATGCGGTAACTGCCGATGATGGTTTCGCTCGCCAAGGTGCTAGCTCCCACTACTATTACAGGGCGAATGAGGGCGGCCGGGTTCGCTTGCCGGGCGAGGCGGCAAGAAAGAAGGGGGTAAAGGCGTTCCGATTATCTTTCTCCGCTCAGGCTCGATGGCAAAAAGCCCTTCAGGCCGTTTTCTTCTTTTCCTCGTACACGTCGCGCAACACTTCGGCGATCGGAGGCGGGGCGTGTTGAATGCCGGGCCTGCGGTTCGTCGTCGTCGCGGCGGACGGGTGCGGATGCGTCTCAGTCTGGGAGGACGGCTTTTCGAGCGGAGAGACAGCGGGGGCTTGTGCCGCCGGGTTAAGCGAGGGGATGGTGCTTACTCGCTCGCGGCTTTCGGCCAGCAGCGAGGCCGCGCGGTTGCGACGCACACGATCAAGGCTGCGTATGGCCGCCATCGTCTGCGGCGCTTCCGTGGGCTCGCGTTCGAGCTTGCGCAGGATGTGGACGTAGCGGCGCAGCTCCGGCGACGGCTCGAAACGATGGCGCTCGTCGGCCAGGTCGTTCTCCACCACGTAAGAGAGATGCTCGACGGCGGCCTCGTGGTCGCCCATGTAATTGTAGAGCGCGCCCATGGCGAAATAGACCATCGGCGGCGGATCGCTCATAGAGCGCAATATACGCTCGCCGCGACGCAGGACTTCCTGCACCTCGAAGCCGTACCAGCGCCGCTCCTCGTCGCGCAGGATGTCGTTGGCCGAAATGTAGAACTCAAAGATGCGACCCGTTTCCTGGTGCTCCGAGCGCTGCACGGCCCGCCAGATGAAATACGTGATGATGGCGAAAAAGATAATCACGGACGGAGGAATTCCCATCACGGCCAGCATCGCCACGATCACGATAATGGCCAACAATCTCTGCGTTGATTCTTTCCCTTTAGGACCCATGTGATTTTAAAGCTTCGTGTTTCCAATGTCGGATTTCAGATCTCCGAATTTCAAATTACAAAACCTCAGACTTGAGATTCAAGGCTCGCAGCCATTTTACTCATTATCAATCCGCCTGCGAACGCCAGCACCGGCCTCTTGTGTGGAGAGCGTGCCGCCCAGGTCGCGCGTCGTTTGCCCGGCGGCGATGCTGGCAATGACCGCCTTTTCAACCGCCGCGCTCGCCGCCTCGTAGCCAAGGTATTCTAGCATCATCGCCGCAGTGAGAATAGCTCCAATCGGATTGGCGACCGCTTTTCCGGCGAGCGGCGGGGCGCTGCCGTGCACGGGCTCGAAGAGCGAGACGCGTCCGGGATGAATATTCCCAGAAGCGGCGAGACCCAAGCCCCCCTGCAATGCCGCCCCGAGGTCTGTCAGGATGTCGCCGAACAGATTGTTGGTCACGATCACATCATACTGCGAAGGGTCTAGCACCATGAACATGGCCATCGCGTCAACGTACTGGTGGTTGGCCTCGATCCCCTCGTAGTGGGCCGCCACCTCCTTGAAGACTCGCTGCCAGAGGTTGCCGCCGAAGCGCTGGACGTTCGACTTGTCGGCCATAGTGACCTTGCTTCGCGCCCGCTTACGCGCGTACTCGAAGGCGGCCGTGATGATTCTTTCGACACCGCGCCGCGTGTTTAGTTCCTCCTGCGTGGCTATCTCGTCGGGCGTCCCCTTCTTCAGAAAACCGCCAGCGCCGCAATAGGCCCCTTCCGTGTTCTCTCGAAAGACTACGAAATCGATCTCGGCGGGTGAGCGATCGCGAAGCGGAGTGAGGTGCGAGCCCAGGAGCTTGACCGGGCGCAGATTGATGTAGAGGTCAAGGCCGCGCCGCATTCCCAGAAGAATATCCTCGGCGTGCTGGTTCGAGGCGACGCGCGGGTCGCCGAAAGCCCCGGCGAGTATCGCGTCGAATTCGCGCGCGAGCATTTCGAGCGCCCCAGAGGGCAACGAGACGCCCTCACTCAAAAATTTATCAGCGCCCCAGTCGAAATGCGCCAGGTCAAGCTCTACCCCGTGCGTTGCGCCGAGGCGTTCGAGCACTTCCACCGCCTCACTGATGACTTCCGGGCCAATGCCGTCGCCCGGAATGACGGCGATTCTTTTCCTACCTTGAGCCAAGCGAGTTTCTCCGGTCTTACTTGAAGAGGCGCGAGTGCGTCAGGCGTGGCCGCCTCTTCCTACTTCTCAAAACGGCACGCACAGAACGGGCACGCGAGACCCGCGCAGGACTTTCTCGGCCGTCGAGCCGAACAGCACCTCTTCGGGCGGGGTCGAGCGCCCGCGCACGCCCATCACGATCATAGGCAGATCAAGATCACGAGCGATTTTCAAAATCTCTACGAAAGGTGTGCCGATGACGATCATGCGCTCGACGCTGACCGCTCCGGCGTCTATGCCTTCGAGCATCGTGGCGAAATCGATCTCGGCGCGCTCGCGCAGGCGTCCCTGGATTTCGTCCGAGCTACCGAGGCTCGCCGCCACCGCGTCGTGTACGAAATTCTCGTCGATGACGTGAAGCAGGGTGAGATCGCCGCCCGGCGCTGCGATCCCGGCCGCCGCGCGCACGGCGTTGATCGAGCACCCGGAGAAATCTACCGGAACAAGCAGGTCCGTTACTTGAAGCAAGGATGTCCTCCTCTCTCTTTTTGCGGATGCGCGCGCCTTACGGGCCGCGACGACTGGAAAGTCTCTGCTCGATGCGAGGCAGGCTGGCTGTGACGACCTCGCCGACCGTTCTCAAGCTCCCAGCAGATATTTTGTCGAGCGTGTCCTCGGCCGTGTGCCAGTACGGATAACCGCCAAGTTGTATGAGGTCTACGCACTCCACGCCCGCCCGCATGAACGGCACGTGGTCGTCCTCAACGCTGTCCAGGCGCTCGATGAACGTCGCGCCGTAGCCCATCTCACGCGCCGTCTGCCATATAATATCGTTGATCCAGGTCGTGCCCGTATCGTCACGCGGAATCGACAGGCTCTTGTAGCCGATCATGTCCAGCAGTATCATCGCGCGAACGCGTCCAAGCTCCTTCTTCTCCTGTAGCCGCTGTACGTAATGGCGGCTTCCATAGGTGTTGTCGGGTGAGCCCGAGTTGGTGCACTGTGTCCATTCGCGGCAGAAAGCCTCCTCGCCGTCGAAGAAGGCGAACCAGTATGTGAAGCGCGGCCTCCCTTTACCGGCGAGCGAGCGCGCCAGTTCCAGCAGCACGCCCGTGGAAGAGCCGCCGTCGTTTGCGCCGACGAAACGAAATTCCTTGAAGGGCTTGGTATCGTAATGGCTTGAGATCATCAGGACATCGCTCGATTCTCCGGGAAGCTCCGCCGTGATGTTGACCATTCTTTTGACGCCCTCGGGCGTCTGCGGGTGAAACTCGTCCTGCTCCACTTTGAGGCCGTAAGACTTCAGCTCGCCCACTATGTACTCGCGCGCACGCGCCAACTCGGCCGAGCCTGCCGGGCGCGGCCCCATCTCGACCTGCTTTCGCACATGCTCGAAAGCGCGCGCGCCGTCGAAGGCGACGCCCTGCGGCGGCGGCGGGCTCGTCTGTGGGCTCGCCTGCGGCGTAGGGGAGGCGGAAGCGGCGGGCTGGCTGCTCCCGTTCCTTTGTTGCTGCGACTCGCCGGGGCACGCGATGAAACTTAGCGGCAGAAAGATTGATAGCATAAGCGTCAGTGTCGTCCGCGATGCGGATCGGCGTTTGTTCATCAGCAACTTTTTCATCGTCTCAGGATGGTCCAGAGCGCCTTGCCAGCCGCCGGAGAATTTTTGAAGCCGCACAGTCTCAGATAAATCCGATGCGAGAAAGAGGATGCTTCATGCCGATGGTGTTATGGCGCTCAAGCGTTTTCTCCTCTTCGTGTCGCAGCTGCTCATCGGTCACATGTTCTGTCCTGATGTATGACACGTCGTTGAGATTGAGCAGCACTATCTCCGTGCACTGTTCCTCTGTCTCGCATTGATAGGAATGGATGACGGCGAAGCGCGCGCTGGCCGGAATATCCTCGGCATGAAGCGGCTCGCGCACGATGTAGATGAACGTTTCGCCGCTGCTGAAGCGAATCGTCAGCCGGTGGCGATAGAAACCGCCCTCCGGCGCGGGCTCCTTCGCGCTGTGCTGTGAGCTATCGCCTATGAGCGACTCATCATCGCCAATCACCCAGGCACTCCTCCATTGAAAAGCAGTGATGAGGTCGGAGGGATGAAAGGAGCAATTCAACTTCCTTGAATACCTTTCTTATTCATCCCTCCGACCTCATCCTTCATCCCTTCGTTCTTCCGCCTTGCTTTTCCTGTGTTCTGCGGGCCGGCGCTCTTCGCGCTCGCGCATGCTCATCTGGCGGCCCTTTCCGGCCATGAAGTCCATCACCTTCTCCACCAGCGAGAAGGGAGAGTTGGCGATGGTGTTGAGGGTCTGCATCATGGTCACGGCTTCGAGTTCGACGAGCGTGGCGAGCTTGCGATCAAGCGGCAGCTCTCGAAACTCTTTGCGAAAATCCTTGACGACCTCCTCCTCTGTCTCGGCGCGCTCCGTCACAGGTACGGGCCGCAGTACTAGCTCTCCCCCGTGCTCGACCTTGACCTGGCATGCCAGACGCTCGCCGCCAGCCAGGCGTTCGGGGCTCAACAGCTTTCGCTCCGCTTCCGTTAGGGAGGAAAGCAGCGTCGCCCCCTTCTCGACGACGACGGCGCACGTGTCGCATTCGCCGCGCCCTTCGCACTGTGCGGGCAAATTCACGCCCAGGCGCTTCGCCGCATCCCACAAATATGTGCCTTCGGCGACAATGCCGCCGAGGCCGTCGGGTTGAAATTTAATGTCTACACTCATTTTCTAATCTCGCGCCGTGTTCCGGGAACCTGTTTTTAGGGGGGAAGACCGTCATCGAAATTACACCCGAAGAGATGGAAAAGGCAAAAGTAAAAAGGTGAAAGACGAAAGTGTGGGGTGAAAGCGCTTCTATTAAAAAACGGCTTCCGGCTTGCTTTCGACTACTTCTACCTTTTTACTTTTGCCTTTATTCCCCGCCGCGCGCTGCGGCGGCGACGTGTACGTGCGGCTGCGCGCTCGTCTCCTGCTTCTTTCGCTCGCGCGCCTGGCGGCGGCAATCGACGCAGACGCCAAGGATACGCAGCAGGTGATGCGTCGGCTCGAAACGATACTTGGCGGCCATAGCATCCTGTAAGGCTTCCAGCTGGGCCGAGTAGAATTCGATGATCTTTCCGCACTCCGTACAGATCATGTGATCGTGGTGCTGGTGCTTGTAGTTGTGCTCGTAGTGCGTGCGCCCGTCGCCGAAGCGCACCTCGCGGGCCAGTCCCGCTTCGGTCAATAGCTTGAGCGTGCGGTAGACCGTCGTCTGGCCTATGGTCTGATCCTCTGTCTGCACCAGACGATAAAGGTCTTCGCTTGAGAGATGCTTTTCCGTGCGCAGAAACACGTCAAGAATCAGGTCGCGCTGGGCCGTGCGCTTCAGGCCCGCCTTCTGCAAGTGCTGTAGAAATACTTCCTGCTCTTCGCTCATAAATTTACGCTTGCCTGTAGACTTCCGATCAATGACTGCGGCTATTCTAACACCGCATCGCCTCGCGTGTGAAGAAGGTTGGAGGGTCGCGCCCGCGCGTGTTATCTTGCTGCGGCCTGGCCGGGGTGGCGGAATGGCAGACGCGACGGACTTAAGGATATTTTGAGCACGCCGGAGGGAAACCCCAGCGTGAATGGAGTCAAAGTCGGCGAAACCTTAACAGTCTGAAGGGCTGATGGCAACGCCGAGCTAAGGCCCGATCCGTAAAAGGCGGGCAAAGTGTAGAGACGAGACGGCTCCCTCCTAAACATCCCTTAGCCAAGGGGCGCATGGAGAAGGCATCGTCCAGACCACAAACCGAAAGGCAGGCAAAGCCTGGAGAGGCGAAAGTAAGGCGGAAACATTCTTATAGAGATGCTTTTGTCAGCACTTTCACCTTCCTGCCTTTCCTTTCTTTCGGGCGGCGAAAGCCGTAGTGGTAAGAAAATCCGTTGACCGAGAGGTCGTGCGGGTTCGAGTCCCGCCCTCGGCATCATGAGGATTTGGCCGCGGGCGCAATAGAGTCGATAAGTTATTCGGATTTTATTGTGCCTGCGGCTCTTCCCCGGTCATCCCTCAGTCCCCTCAATTCCTCTGTTTCCCCTTAACCTGGACGAAAAGCGAGCAAGATTTTCTGAAGCGGCGACCGCCGCACTTGTCGATTAGGGAGCGCTTTGGACATAGCTTGAAGTGATTTCACTGTAGGAGTGACCGTCCAGGTCACGAACTGTGACGAGGTCAACAATAGCATTTGTTCCGCTTTCAAAGCCGTAAGAGTAAGACGCTGTGCATCCACGCTCGGCCATTTCTTAGACCACACGATGACGTTGTGCGCAAGGGTTCTCAGAATGACGACCCTTCTGTTGCGCGGCGAACCTTTTCTTTGACCGCTTGATGATGCCGATACCCTGCTTGCTCTCTTTAATCTCAACCTCGACTGTGAGATAAGCGACTTAGGCGGTTGCTGTTTTTTCTTTATAACCCTTCTCGTCTAATCTTCACATAACCCTTGATCTTCTAGGGGAGGTGTGCCACTATACCCCTAGAAGTTAAGAGGAGAATCGCACGATGCCGAAACAAAAATCCGACCTGCCGCAGGGCACGCTCGACATGCTGGTCTTGAAAGCTCTCTCACTGGGCCCCATGCACGGCTACGGGGTGGGACAGCGCATCGGGCAGCTCGCCGAGGACATGCTGAAGGTCGAGGAAGGTACGCTCTACCCGGCGTTGTATCGTATCGAGCAGCGGGGCTGGATCGAATCGGAGTGGGGAGTGTCGGAGAATAACCGGCGCGCGCGTTTCTATAAGCTGACCCGCTCGGGCCGCAAACAGCTCGCCGTCGAGGAGTCGAAATGGGGGCACCTCACCGCGGCGGTTGCCAAGGTGTTGCAGGCGACTTAACGGGAGGGTGGCGAGATGGCTCGGTTG
>DASQYE010000209.1:0-2298 GCA_035639355.1 Pyrinomonadaceae bacterium | reverse complement strand
GAGCAGGAGCAGGAGCGCGGCATCACTATTACATCGGCCGCGACGACCTGCTTTTGGAAGCGCGAGGGCACGGAGTATCGCATCAATATCATAGATACGCCGGGCCACGTTGATTTCACCATGGAGGTCGAGCGTAGTTTGCGCGTGCTGGACGGCGCGGTCGCCGTCTTTGACGGTGTGGCGGGCGTCGAGCCGCAATCCGAGACCGTCTGGCGTCAGGCCGACAAGTATGGCGTGCCGCGCATCTGCTTTATCAATAAGCTTGATCGCGCGGGCGCAAGCTTCCAGCGCTCGTTCGATTCCATCGTGACCCGCCTTGGCGCGAACCCGGTCGCGCTGCAAATCCCCATCGGTCTCGAAGACCAGTTCAAGGGCGTCATCGATCTGATTACCATGAAGGCGCTGGTGTGGAAGGACGAGACGAAGGGCGCAGAGTACGAGATCACGGACATTCCGGCCGAGCTTCTTGAAGAAGCCCAAACCGCGCGCCACAGGCTGCTCGAAGCCGTCGCCGAAGTTGACGACGACCTGATGAACAAGTACCTGGAAAACGAGGGACAGGATTTCACGGACGCAGAGATTCGCGCGGCGCTTCGCAAGGGCACTATCGATTTGAAGCTCGTCCCCGTAGTCACCGGCTCGGCCTTCAAGAACAAGGGCGTGCAGACCCTTCTCGATTCGGTAGTGGATTATCTTCCGAGCCCGCTCGATATTGCGGCCATAGAGGGAATCAACCCTAAGACCGGCGAGACGGAGACCCGTCCGGCCGACGCCGGCGCGCCCTTCTCCGGCCTCGTCTTCAAGATCATGGCCGACAAGCACCTCGGCCAGCTCTCTTTCGTTCGCATCTATTCGGGCACGATCAAGGCCGGCTCTTACGCTTACAACCCGGTCAAGGACTCGCGCGAGCGCGTGGGCCGCTTGATGCGCATGCACGCCAACAAGCGCGAGGATATTGAGGAGGCCAGCGCGGGCGAGATCATAGCCATCGGCGGCATGCGTCAGGTCACGACCGGCGACACCATCTGCGACGAGAATAAGCCGATCGTTCTGGAAGCGATGGAGTTTCCAGCACCAGTCATACGCGTGGCCGTCGAGCCGAAGACACGCGCCGACCAGGACAAGTTGGGCGTCGCGCTCTCTCGTCTCGCGCAGGAAGACCCCTCTTTCAACGTCTCGACCGATCACGAGACGGGGCAGACGATCATCGCCGGCATGGGCGAGCTTCACCTTGAGATTATCGTCGATCGCATGAAGAGAGAGTTCGGCGTCGAAGCCAACGTCGGCAAGCCGCAGGTCGCATACCGCGAGACCATTACACAGCCAGCGCCCGGCAAAGAGATATTTAAGAAACAGACGGGCGGTCGCGGCCAGTACGGCCACGTCGAATTGGAGATCGAGCCCGCGCCCGGCGAAGGCTTCGTCTTCGAGAACGAGATTACGGGCGGCGCTATCCCGAAGGAGTTCATCAAGCCCACGGAGCAGGGCATCAAGGACGCGCTTGAGCGCGGCTACCTGGCGGGCTACGAGTTGGTGGACATCAAGGTTCGTCTGGTCTTCGGCTCTTATCACGAGGTTGACTCCGACGAGCGTTCGTTCCACATCGCGGGTTCCTTGGCCTTCCAGGATGCGGTCAGAAAGGCCAAGCCCGTGCTGCTTGAGCCGATCATGCGCGTCGAGGTCGTAACCCCGGAAGAGTACATGGGCGCGGTCAACGGCGACCTTAATCGCCGGCGCGGTCAGATAGAGAAGATGGAGCCTCGCACGGGTGGCGTGCAGGTCATTACAGCCTTCGTGCCGCTCTCGGAGATGTTCGGTTACACGACCGACCTGCGCTCGGCGACACAGGGACGCGCCACTTCGACGATGCACTTCGAGCGCTACGATCAAGCGCCGAAGAACATCGCCGACGAGGTGATCGCCAAAGTTCAGGGCGTTGCAAAATAAAGGATGAGGGATGAGGGATGAATTGAAGCATCCCTGGTTTTATCCCTCGTCCCTTAGACATAAGGAGCGAGAGATCAAGATATGAGCAAGGAAAAGTTTGACAGAAGCAAGCCACACGTGAACATCGGTACCATAGGCCACGTCGATCACGGCAAGACCACCCTGACCGCCGCCATCACCAAAGTGCTCGCCAAACATAACCCCAAGATTCAGGTGCGTGCCTTCGATTCGATTGACAACGCGCCCGAAGAGAAAGCGCGTGGCATCACCATCGCCACCGCCCACGTCGAGTACGAGACTGCCAAGCGGCACTACGCGCATGTCGACTGTCCAGGACATGCCGATTATGTG
>DASQYE010000208.1:0-12178 GCA_035639355.1 Pyrinomonadaceae bacterium | reverse complement strand
TTGCGCGGCGCGCTCCCTATCTTTTTTTGCGTCGTCGGGCTGACGTTGATTTATATCCTCAGCCTGCGCCTCTTCGGGCACGCGCGCTACCAGGCCGGGGCGCAGTTGTTCGCAGACGTGTTGCTGGTCACGTGGCTCGTCTGGGTGACGGGCGATGTCTACTCGCCTTACGTCGCGCTGTACGTCATCACCATCGCCGTCGCCAGTATCTTCCTCGGCCCGCGCGGCGCGCTCATCACTTCCGTCGGCTGCGCACTGGCCTTCACGGGGCTCGCGATGGCTGCCGTCTCGGGCCACATCCCGCACTACACGCACATCATAGTCGCCGTCCCCACTTACAAGGCCGTCGAGACCATAGGCATCAACAACGTCGCGTTCCTGGTGGTCGGGCTGCTGTCGGCGCGTCTCACCGAAAGACAGTCGCGCTCGGACGTGCGTTTGATGGCCGCGACACAATCGCTCGCCAGTTTGCGCGCGCTGCACGAGCGGATCGTCGAATCCATACGCTCGGGCGTCGTGACGACCGACTTGCAGGGTCGCATTTATACTTTCAACGCGGCGGCAGAAGAGATTACAGGTTACAGGGCTTCGGACGTGCGCGGGCACGATGCCTCCATATTTTTCGGAGACCTGACGGACTCGATCGCGGATTCGATGCGCGCCGCAGAGGCCGCCGAAACCAGCCCGCGCTTTGAGGCCGACTGCCTGACGGCCGACGGATTACGGCTGCGACTGGGCTTTAGCATCTGTCCGCTCTTCTCCGAAGCGGGCGAGACCACCGGGCTCGTCATCACCTTTCAGGACTTGACGCAGGTACGCGCGCTCGAAGAGATTTCGCGTCGCCAGGACAGGCTCGCCGCTGTCGGGCGCGTCGCCGCCTCAATCGCACACGAGATCAGAAATCCGCTGGCGGCGATGCGCGGCTCGATCCAGGTCTTGCTCTCGGAGGTGGATGGCAATTCGGCGCAGGCAGAGCTGATGGAGATTATCCTCAGAGAATCCGACCGGCTCAATCGCATCATCACGGATTATCTGAGCTACGCGCGGCCGCGCTCCAGCACGCTCGTGAGCGTGGACATGCGCGATCTACTGCGCGAGACTTTCACGCTGATGCGCCACAGCGACGAGATGCACGAGGATCACAGGCTGGAAGCGGATTTACCCGAAGCGCCCGTCATCGCCGAGGCGGACGCCGCGCAAATCAAGCAGGTCTTCTGGAATCTGGCGCGCAACGCCTTGCAGGCGATGCCGCAGGGAGGGACGCTACGGGTCGAACTCAGGCGCGAGCCGAGCGGGCGCTTGCGTATAATCTTCACGGACACCGGTCGCGGAATGACGCACGAACAGGTAGAGCATCTGTTCGAGCCCTTTTCCTCGACGACGGGCGGCACGGGGCTCGGCCTCTCGATTGTTTACCAGATCATTCGCGAGCACGGTGGTACAATCAACGTGCGCAGCCACGAGGCGAAGGGCACGACGATTACCGTCGAATTACCCGGAAGCAAGATGTAAAAAGCAGATGTCAGATGCCGGATGTTAGATGCTAGAATCTAACATCTGACATCTGACATCTAACATCTGAATTTTTATGGCTAATCTTCTAATTGTCGATGACGAACAGAGCATGAGACAGCTTTTGGCGCTCGTCTTCGGGCGCGAGGGCCATCAGGTGCGCGTGGCCGAAAACGGGCGGCACGCGCTTGCCGAGCTGCGCAGCGCTCCGGCCGATCTGATAATCTCGGACGTGAAGATGCCGGACATGGGCGGCATCGAATTGCTGACGGCGGCGCGCTCCTTTTTGCCCGATGTCGTCGTCGTGATGATGACGGCCTTCGCCACGGTCGAGACGGCCAGAGAGGCGTTCAAGCTCGGCGCTGACGATTTTATTCAGAAGCCTTTCGATATAGACGAGCTGAAGCTGATCGTCGCCAAGGGCCTGGAAAAGCTCGCGCTCAAGGAAGAGATCAAGACGCTCATCAAAGAGCAGCGCGAGCGCGGCAATCTGGGCAATATCATCGGTCGCTCGGAAAGAATGCAGGCCGTCTACCAGATGATAGAGACGGTCGCCGAGGTGCAATCGACCGTCCTCGTCACGGGCGAGTCGGGTACGGGCAAGGAGCTGGTTGCGCGAGCCATACACGATCTGAGCCCGCGCGCCGAAAAGCCCTTCGTCTCGATCAACTGCGGCGCGTTCACAGAGACGCTGCTCGAATCCGAGCTGTTCGGCTACGTCAAGGGATCGTTTACGGGCGCGAGCGCCAATCGCAAGGGTCTGTTCGAGGCCGCCAATCGTGGCACGATCTTTCTGGACGAGATAGGCGAGATGTCTCCGGCCATGCAGGTCAAGCTCCTGCGCGTGCTGCAAGAGCGAAAGGTGCGCCCCGTCGGCGCGCACGAAGAGTTGGAGATAGATACGCGCGTTATCGCCGCCACCAACCGCGACCTCTCAGCGATGGTCAAGGACGGGAGCTTTCGCGAAGACCTCTTCTATCGCGTCTCGGTCATCCCTATAGAGCTGCCGCCGCTCAGGGAGAGGAGCGAGGACATACCGGAACTGGCCGAGCATTTCGTCAATAAATATTGCGCGCAAGCGGGCCGCACGCTCGGGCTCAGCGAAAAGGCGCTGCGCTTACTGGAAGCCTACTCGTGGCCGGGCAACGTGCGCGAGCTTGAGCATACAATAGAGCGAGCCGTCGCGCTCGAACGCTCGACCTCCATTCAGCCAGAGCGTCTGCCCGAACAGATCACGAACTACAACCCGGAATTCGCCCGCCGCCGCGAACATGACCCCTACGAACTGCCCGAAAGCGGCCTCAACCTGGTGGCCCACCTTGAGCACCTGGAAAAATCCTACGTGCTCGAGGCGCTGCACCGCACGGGCTACAGCCAGTCGCGCGCCGCCGAGTTGCTGCATCTCTCCGTGCGCTCACTGCGTCATCTGCTGGACAAGTACGACATACGAAGCCTGACCGCGCAGATGCGCGACGACAACCGGCGGGGAACGGACTCCACGCCGCGCCGCCGCTCGACTGACCCGGAGCCGCGCCGCCGCGCCTCCGATACGCAGCCGCCGACCGATCGTAATGATCGCGCGGCCGGCAGCAGTTAATTGGTTTCCAGAGGCAGCGATGCGGCGCGTGATTGGCTATGAATTATCTCTGATCTGTTTACCCTAAATCCCCGCGCCGTCCATGAACTGGTCGGGCGTGTAGTGGCCGATTTCGGAGCTGCCTACCTTGTAGGTGTTGAGGACGCCGAGCGGCGGGGCATACAGGTGTAACGTGACCAGGTTCTGGCCGCTGACTTCAGGGTTTCCAAGCTGGTGGATGTCCGGCACGTCAGCGCCCGTCACTTCTCCGCCATTCCATTCGCGCGCCCGCTGATAGTAAAGCTCCTGCTTCTCGTTTAATGCGAATATAGTCTCCCACATCACGCCTTCGCAGACGCGCACGGCTCCGTGCGAGCCGTTGTGATCGTGTATGGGCGTGCGCTGGCCGGGTCGCCAGCACAGCACCAACAGCTCCGCGTAATCGTTGCGAAAGACGCGATGGCGCGCATACGTCCCCGCCTTGAAGCCTACAAAGGGGCGCAGGTCTTCGGCCCGCGCTTCCACTTCGCGCAGCCACGTATTGATCTCTTCGAGCGAAGGAACTTCTCTAAGGGCTTCGAGTTTTCCCCTCAGCTCACGGAAAGAATTATGTATCGGCTCGTCTTTATCAATCGTGACGGTAATGCTGCCCGAAGGCGTGACGGTCGTTGACATGAATCGAATACTCCTCTTGGAAGTTCTAAGGAAAATAGCGAGAGCGGTCGGCTCGGCCGCCCCGTTTGAACGCTTTATAGCCCTACGGAAGCCCGCGAGTCAATGATGGAAGAGGCCAAAGAGAGAGCGCATTCTCATAGCGCGAGCAGGACGCGAAGATCGCGCACGTTCGTGCCCGTAGGGCCGGTCACAATCGCATCTCCCAGCGCGTCGAAAAAAGAATAAGCATCGCTCGCATCCAGGAAATGCTGCGCGTCCAGACGCAGACGGCGGGCACGACGAAGCGTCGTCTGGTCAATGATCGCGCCCGCCGCCGGACTGTTGCCGTCAATGCCGTCCGTGCCTGCGCTGAGCGCGGCGACGTTCTCCGCCCTCTGCGATGATGCGGCGGCGGCCCTCTGCGAGGGAGCGCGCCCGCCCATCTCGATCGCGCAGCGCAACATGGTCTCGGCATTACGACCGCCCACGCCCCGACCGCGCACGGGGCACGCGAACTCGCCGCCGGAAATCAGGCACACTACCCTTCGCTCGTCCTCTACGCGGCGGCGCAGAGCCCTGAGCCTTTCTAGAAGCTGCGCGCAGCCTTCGGCCACCGGCTGCTCTACTATGTCTCGCGCCAGCTCCACGGCGAATCCGCGCCCGCGCGCCGCACGCGCCGCCGCCGCAATCGCGCGCGCGTTATCGAGCAGGACATAATGAGCGCGAATCGCGCGAGCCGGCGCTGCTGCTGCTGCCGCCGCGAGGTTCGATGTCGCCTGTTGATTGATCGCCCGCAAAACGGAGGCCGGTAGACGAGGCGCGAGCCCGTAGCGCGCGATGACCTCACGGGCGTCGGGAGCATCAAGGGGAGGATCAAACGTCGGGCCCGAGGCGACGTTCGCTTCCTCTCCCGCTCCCGTGTCCGAGACGATCAGGCTCAACTGATCCGCCCGTGCCGCGCGCGCGGCCAGTCCGCCTCCCTTGATCGCGGAGAAGGAGCGACGCACGGAGTTGATCTCCGCAATCTTAGCGCCGCAGGAGACCAGAGCGCGATTGGCCGCGCGCAGCTCTCGAAGCGTGATGCGCGGGTCGCGCGGCCATTCGATCATCGCGGAGCCTCCGCCCGAGATGAGAAAGATAACCAGAGCGCGTTGAACCGCTCCCGCGCGTTCCAGTAGCTCAAAGGCTGCCCGCGCCGCTCTCAGGCTCGCGCCGTCCGGCAGCGGATGACCGCCCTGCATGATGCGCCAGCGCGGGCTCTTGAGGGAATCTGCGGTGGACGCTGCTTTGACGGAGCCGCGAGACAGCCTGGCGGCTGGGCCGACGACGAGACCCGCCGCGACGTGTTCGCCTAAGATTGCGTCAAGCGCCCTCGCCATCGGAAGCGCCGCCTTGCCGACGGCGATCGCGTAGACGCCTGCGCCCTTGCGCGCCCTATCCGCCAGATTGAAGGATTTGTCTGCAACCTCTAAACGAGGGCCGTCGAGCTTCAAGGCCCCGGCGACGGCTGCGGCTGCGTCCATACTCCCAAGCGCCGCATCGAAGATCCCGCGCGCCGCACGGCGAAGCTCGGACGTATCGCTCACCTTTAAGCTACTCCACTGTGATTGATGCGCGAAGGCCGCGGAAGCGGCGCTCGCTGATGCCGCGCACCATAATCAGATGTTCGGCGCGTCGAAAGCGACCATGTTGCCGGCGGTAGGCGACGATGCGGGCCGCGAGCGCTTCGCCTATGCCGGGCAGCTTCTCCAGCTCGGCCGGCGATGCCGTGTTGATGTTGACGAGCGGCCCTGGGGCTGCCGTGTTCGCCTCCGTCCGCGAGCTTTCGAGCGCCGTTTGAGCGGTCGCAAGCGAAGTATGGCGTGGCAATTTGACGCAGCCCTGTGCCAGGGACGCAACCGACAGGAATAAAAACAGAGCGAGCCTGCGATTTGCCACGGCGGTCTTATCTCATCCTGGCGACGGACGCGGCAGGGAGGGCGAGTGCGCCGCTATGCCGCGCGCGTGTGCAAAATGCTAGAAGTCTAAAAAATTCAGGAACTTGTAACACCAAAAAGCGGCTTTTCCACAGGCTTTTCCACAGTTTCCTGTGGAAAAGTTTGGGCATCGTAACCAGCTAATGCCAACATTTACGTCGCTGTAGCTTTGCAGATCGTTTACTAAACGTTTTCACATCGTTTACTAAATGACTGTTTGCATATCTTTTACTAACCAGCCGGCCAAACCCTCGCAAAACCTACGCCATTGGCAGCCCATTTACACACATTTGAGGGTGATTTTTCAATCCCCGCTCAGACCGCGCCCCCTCCCCCGGAAGCAGAGATGTAGTATACTCGCAGCCCCGTGCGAGCCATGAACGCCGTCTCAGAAAGAATCAAAGACACCTTTTATCTTCTAAGCCGCGTGGATAACTGGCGCGAGGTTCTGCGCTCAAAGGGCAAGAATCAATTCGCCACATGGAAGCTTCGCAACGGCTCATCTTTCAGAGCACAATCCGGTACGGGTGATATTATTGCCGCCAGAGACACAGTCCTGCGAAACATCTATCCTCTTAAAAAGTCTTATGGATTAGTAGTTGATATCGGCGCGCAGATCGGGACATTCGTTGCGCGCGTCTCACCCCGCGCCGAAAGAGTCATCGCATTCGAGCCCGTCACTCGAAACTTCAACCTTCTCAAAGACTACTGCGCAACAAACAAACGAAACGTCGAAATTCATAAACTCGCCATCACAAGCGATGGTAGGGACGTAGTTCTAAACCTTTTAGAGAATACGGCAGGACATTCAATCTATGCGCACGAACCGGTTTTAGGACAAGAGGTCGTGCCGTCGATAGCAAGTAGTGCGCTGCTAAACTTTCTGAAAGTAGATTTGATTGATTTGTTAAAAATGGACGTTGAAGGAGCTGAATACGAGATCATGGAAAATGGCGCTGAACTTCTGAAAGCGTCAAGCGAGATTTTACTTGAGGCCCATGAACTGGGCGGCCACACGCTGGAAGAAGCAAAAGCTTATCTTGAGTCGGCAGGTTTCCGTATATTTACTACCAATGCCCAGCGCGGAACATGCGTCTATCATGGCGTCAGAGATTCTCTACATCTTTAAATCGTTTACCAAACATTGGCACTTTATTCACTAAACAGTATTTGTATATCCTTCACTAAAGAACGGAAAATTCCTGCCCTACATGACCCTCTAACATATACCTTAAAAGAGGGGAGCGTCAGGTAGATTCCCGTCGAAAGACGCTAGATAGAGAGCGCGCGCCGCGCCTCAGACTCTTCAGGTAGCTCACCGCTCCGCGAAAATGATAAGCGGTCAGGGATAGAAAATCATTGACAATTAACTCTCCAGGTAATAATTTTACGCTGCTTTAATGCTCTCTCACCCTCGCGCTTGCGAGAACCTGCTCCGGCTAGCCTCATGTTCCTTTTAGAATCATCATATTCAGATAATAAGGAGAACCTAATGGCTATCTCACCGCAGCTTTGCAAATAGTTGTTGAGTGCTCCAAATCCTTGCCACAAACTTAGTGATTCGGTAATGAATATGTTTACATCCTACACACAACCGAAACCTCCAAAGAGCACCGCCGGCAGCAAACTTATCGATCAGCTTCCGGCGGCGATCTATGGCTTCATCAGGCAATCCTCTCAGATACGAGAGGCGAGTTTGCATGAATTGGCTAAAAGTCAACTGCATCCCCTTTGGGAGAGAGTCATTTCGTGCGGATTGGTTTGGGGGGGCAAACTTCTAAACGCCCCTGTGGCTGCTAATATTCAAATCAATCGCGACGAATTAATGATCCAGGACATTCATGGAAAACTCTCCGAGGTTTCCCCAGAAGACATTATTCGCACTACCAAAGCAATACATCGAAAACAGACTCAAAAAGTGGAAAGGCGGTATCCGACGATCTGGTACGACGGTGAGCAAGTGGTAGTAGCCTATTCGATACAGCCTCAGGATAAGGTTCACTATTTTTATTTTTCTGGTGCAAGCGATCTTAGTCCTACAGACATGCGCCTCATCGGTACATTTATGCGTGTCTTTGAGGACACATTAACGGCGGCAGTAGATGTGGAGCTTCTGTTCGATCAGAGGCGATTACTTCATCGCCGCACCATAGTGGCACAATTACGGCCGAATGATCTGCTTTACCAGGGACTGAGGAGGCTGCATAAGTACATAACGTGGCAGCGTGGCGCTTTAATTTTAATGCCAAGCCTTCCCGATTTTCATTCCGACGTGGACGCCTCGGTGGTTACTGATTGGCATGTCATCGCAGAGCGGCTCTGGGGCGTACATGATACGAGCTTGCGAATCGGAAAACGATACGGTTTAGGCAGCACCTTTGCCGAAAATGAAATCATAACCGATTTGATAATAAACAATCTGGGAGAACTCAGAAGAAAAGATGCAGGGCCGTGGGAGAAATTAGTATTAAAAGTTCTACTGGATGCTGAGGGATTGCCATCAGATCTACCACGGGCTCGTTCCGCTCTCGTTGTGAGCATGCTAATGCCCGAAGCTGCTATTAATGCGCGAACGGAAGACTCACGGAACCACGATACGCCCTCTTTTCTAGTTATCCTCAGTGATCCACGGAAAAGTTATTTTAACCGCCAACACATTAAAGTCACGCGAGAGTTGTTCTCTGATATTAATCAGATCATCACGAAATCGAGTGTGGTCTCGGAACGTTTGGTTAATCTCTGGAAGCCTTTAGAGGCCGTCAGATCAGACGATGAGCCTGTTCCCTTGCAGCCGGAACTTCAAACACCGGTTGAAAATGTTGATGAGGTTGAAGCCTTAGATGACACGATGCTCGCTCAAGAGGCACCCAACGTTCTCAGCGTAGATGCGTTGCAGATTGTGCAGTTGCGTCGCGGCGCGATGAGCAAATTCAGCGACGGCAATATTGACATGCTTGCGGTCTTGTCCATAAAGCAAGAACAACATAAAGATTCGGACACATTACCCGTTAAGTTAATCCAGGGGACGAAACCCAAACAGAAAATCACACCCGAGTCGGACCTACTGTGGAAAGTACTTACGAGCGGGAGTGAAGGCGCTTACAAGGATTTAGATGGAATTCACCCTAAGCGCCTGGCTAACCTGTTCTCAATCAGGAGAACTCAAAGACCGTATAAAACGGTCTTTATAGCCCCCATACGGGCGGAAGGGGAACTGGCCGGCGCTATCATCGTTTACCGTCGAAACCCTTCAGAATTTGCTGATATTGATAAGCTCTTGATTAGAAGCCTCGCGGCTCGGGTGGGCGAACGCATAGACCTTCACCGGCAGTTGGCCGATAGGGCACGGCATAATTCATGTCTGTCCAAAGTGGCATACGCTAAAAGCCCCTCTCAGGCACGACGTGAACTCGTCAAAGGCGCTCGTGAGCTACTCAATGCCGACTATGCATTTATGATGGCGGCTGAAGAATCACAGGGCCAAAACGGTAACAATGCTTCGACGAAGATTATTGAGGTTTCCCATACCTGGTCCGACGGCAGGATGCGCATCCCACCGATCAAAGCTGAAGCCGAAGGAATCACCGGCGCTGTTTACATCTCCGGTCAGCCCCTGGCCGTATCTAATGTCTCAAGTTATGAAAGGTATGTGCCGTTGCATAATAGCGCAGGGCAGATAGTCCCTATGGCGTCTGAGCTTGCTGTGCCCATCAAGTTGCCCTCTTCCATAAGGGACCTTACAAGAATCGCTTTGGAGCATCCTATTTTAGGAGTGCTTGACGCGATGTGGGCTCAGCGCCATGAGATCACAAGACGTGAAGTTAAGACTTTGAGTGCCCTGGCTCAGCATGCTGCGGCTGTGCTTCAACTGACTTCCAGTCTTCAAGACGCCCAACAATCCAGGGATAAGCTGCATGCTCTGCTCGACAAAATTAAAACCTTACAGTCGCTGCAAAGTGAGACGGCCGTTTTGAATTGGCTTTGGTCTATCATCTCCAAACTAATTGATTGTGATGCGCTATACGTTTGGTCGCATATACGCGGCAGCGCCGACATTGAACTGTTTTACTATCGCGGTGTAAGAACTAAAGAGCTAAAGAAGGGGCAAAAGCTGCCATATAGCAGCAGCTGGAACGGGCGGTTTATTCAGAGCTTCCGAAAATCCAGAATCAAGTCTGCTTATGATCGCTACGATAAAGCGGAAGGCGGTATTCAAATATCCAATACGCCCGAAGAACCTTACGAAGCAAGGCTGGCCTACTGTATCGCCCCGGCATCGCCGCTACTCAACGAGGATGCGCCGGAAACTGTCTGGTCAATCTGCTTATACCGATTCCGCCCCTCGAACTTTGATGAGCGTGAAAAATCGCTTTTACAGTTGGCTGCCGAGTATTGCGAGGGAACGTTTCAAAATCTTCACTCGGCACAGGCTCAGACACGTACACTTAAACTCGCCGCCACGACGAGGGATATTGCGCTCCAGTTAGTAGATAATATACGCACGGCGCCGGACGTTTTGATAAAACATATTCTCCGTCGGGGGCATGAAGAACTATCCGCATTCTCCGTATCAGTTCTCTACTATCACGAGGTCGGCGATTCTTATGCTTCCCCGACACATTACGCTTTCCCAAATAAATTCAGCCGAAATCCCGCACCCCGCCCAGGCGGCATCAGTGAAACGGTGAGAAGAAAAGGAAAAATGATCGTTGTCCCGGATATTACCAACCCGCCCGCGGAGTTGATGGAGCCATTCAACAGCAGCCCCTTCCTCACTAACAACCCGCAAATCCGAGCCATGATCGCCTGCCCGCTCTATGAACAGGATAACGAGTTGTCTGACGACGTATCGCCGACTGCGGGGAAGTTTTGCGGTGTGCTCCATATCAACTTCGATCATCCTAAGAATTTATCAAAGGAAGAACTGCTGTTTGTCAGCACGATACAGCGGTTTTTGACAGAGTGCGGAGGTTTGGGGGCGACCCTGACACGTATGCGTGAGAAAGCGCTACAGCGCGTGCAGACCGTCACCGCTCCGAATCTCGTTTTTGACGAGATTCTTAAAGTCGCTTTGAAAGGCATCAGGGCGGAACTGCCTTCAGAGATCACGGAAGCGCCCAACTTCGCTTTAGGCGGCAATATTTATATGGTCGAATCGGGCGATCGCTGGACGCTTCTGGGCGTTCGCGCCAGTGTGGGGAAAAGGAGTGGGGATCAGGCCGGCCGCCAGCACATAGGAGAAGGTGTTGTAGGTAAGGTGGCGAAATCGGGCGTCTCCATCATCTTGAATGATACATCTTCGCAACAGGCTCGCGAGTACGAATACTTGCCATACCTTAAAGGAATGAAAGCGGAGCTGGCCGTGCCCATCAAACTTCAAGAGGTCAGCGATAACAAAAATAGTGTGCCGGTGCCGGAGGTGGCTACGGGCGTCATCGGTGTGTTAAATGTCGAATGCTCCCATGCGGGCGTATTTACGGCCAGGCAGCAGGAACTCCTTAAGCGCTATGCCTCGGAAACACCCATTTCGCTTCTCCTTAATCTGGCGGAGCGACACGGCATCTTGCTCTGGGAAGTTCGGAGCCACCAGGATCGCTTTATCAATCACGCGACGGCCCTCATTTTACATGACCTCACCAAACCTATTCGCCGGGTCGCCGAAAGGGTCAAATCCATTCGCAACCTCCTGAGCCATTCGCTGTCCCCGACCTACCTGGACATAGTTGACAAGCCCCTCAGGGAGCTTGAGAAAGAGAGCAAGGAATGGTCGAAATTGAAGGATACGGGTTTCCTTCATTTACAGCCGGAAATATTAGAAGCGCGCGGCACTCTGGATGTTGTCGAACAGGTCAGGGAGTGGGCCAACTGGCATAAACTGTCGGTGAGTGTTGATGGGGAACCGTTTGAAGACTTTTTTATTGACAAGGGGCACCGGGAATTAATGGGACGCGTGCTTGAGAATCTTTACGAAAATAGCGTGGATGTTCAGAAGAAAGCGGGAATGACCAGGGGCCGAATCTGGATAGAGATGAAGCTCACTGACGCGCCGGGCCATTACCAGTACCTCGACATTGACTTCAACGACAACGGCCCCGGATTTGAAAATCTGGCGGATAGCAGGTCAAACATCTTCAGGCATTTTTCTTCCCGGTCATCAGAAGGGCGGTGGTGCTTTGGACTGCCCTGTGCTCGGCAAATCATGGACGAGATGGGAGGGGAAATTGACTTGATTGATTCCATACCACATAAAAAGACCACTTTTCGGCTGCGCTTCTTGAGATCGATTCTGGGGCTGAGAATGCCCGCGAAAATAGAGAAGGATGATAAGGAATGACCACCACTAGAGAAAAGGTCTTGGTTTTCGAGGACCTCGACGTTGACTGGGAGCGTTTGAGAAAAGCTCTCAATCAAGCGGGGTTCGAAGTGGAACGCGCTAAAAGTCCCGAAGAGTTTTACCGCT
>DASQYE010000207.1:0-6290 GCA_035639355.1 Pyrinomonadaceae bacterium | reverse complement strand
TCCGTGCGCCCATCAGCTCAAGGGGCTCGATCACTCTACGCATCGGCCGCGAGCGCAGGGAATCGTCGCCCACGAGCGTTGAAGCGAAAGCCTGACCGGCGACGACGCCCGCCAGCATACGCATCGTCGAGCCGCTGTTGCCGCAATCCACGGGCGCATCCGGCGCACGAAGACCCTCCGCGCCGCGCCCCGTCACACGCACGCACGACCCTTCACGCTCAACCCTGACGCCCAGGCTTCGCAAGGCTTGAAGCGTCCGCCCGCAGTCTTCGCCGGTCGAATAATTCCGTAGCGTCGAGCGGCCACTGGCCAGCGCCGCCATGATCGCGGCCCGATGCGAGATGGATTTATCGCCGGGTAGCTCCAAGCGCCCGCGTACCCTGCGCGCCGGCTGTATTCTCATTAAATCAATCATACACGAACCAAGGGATGAAGGATGAGGGCGGCAGCGTGAGGGATGAATAAGAAAAGCATTCAAGCTATAGAAGCATTCCTTTCATCCTTCACGCTGCCGCCCTTATCCCTTCGTTCCGCCCTCATCCCTTTCTTGACAGGTGGGGGAGCGCCATGTTACACCCTCAATTCTTCCGGTAAGCTTCCGAAGTCTGTTATAAGTAGCCAAACGCCCCGCCGGACGGCTCTTGGAAAGGGTTATGTCTTTAACTGTGACCGAGCAGAGGATTGAACTCGTCTTGCCGAGCCGCATTGAGGCGATAGCCGATGTGGCTCAAGCCGCCGCAAAGTTCATCGGTCAACTGGGGCTTGGCGAAGAGTTTGCTTTCGGGGTGGACATGGCCGTGCGCGAGGCCGTGACCAATGCCGTCCTGCACGGCAATAAACAGGAGGTGGAGAAGACGGTCGAGGTCACGCTCTGGAATCGGGCGGGCGCTTTGGAGATCACCGTGCGCGATCACGGAGAGGGCTTTGATCCTGGAAGCGTCCCCGATCCGACCGAGGCGCAAAATCTTATGAAGTCCTCGGGGCGCGGGATTCTTTTCATGCGTACATTTATGGACGAGGTCGAGTGGTCACACCACGCCGAAGGCGGCACTGTGGTGCGTATGATTAAGCGACATTAATTCTGGTAAGGGAGACTTTTGCAATGGCTGAACTTGATATTAAAGAGCGTCAGGCCGGAGATGTCACCGTCCTCGATATGGACGGTAAGGTAACGATCGGCGAGGGCTCTGTGGCGCTCCGCAGCGCTATCCGTCGCCTGCTCGAAGAAGGCAAGAAGAAGATTCTCTTGAACCTGGCGGGCGTCGGCTATATCGATTCGAGCGGCATCGGCGAGCTTGTCTCAAGCTACACGGCGATCAACAAGGAGCAGGGCCAGCTCAAGCTCCTTAACCTGACGCAAAAACTTCAAGACCTGCTGGCGATCACCAAGCTCTTGACCGTCTTTGACGTTTACGAGAACGAATCCGACGCGCTCAACAGCTACAAATAGGGGCCAGGGGCCAGGGGCCGGGGGCCGGGTAAAAGCTTTTACTGTCACCTGACCCCCGACCCCTCCGCCCCCGCTCTTTATGTTTCGCGCTACCCTTCGCCGTCTGCTCGCGATTGATGATCCGCCGGAGCGAACGGCGCTCGCTTTCTCTATCGGCGTCTTCATAGCCTTTTCACCCTTCCTGGGGCTTCATACCATCATGGCGACGGCGCTCGCCTTCATTTTTCGCTTCAACAAAATAGCGATCTATACAGGGACTTTCGTCAACAATCCCGTCTTCACGCTCGTCCCTATCATCCTTGCCTCCTACGGCGTGGGCGCGTTTTTCATGGGCCGCCCGCTATCGCTGCCCGCCGAAGGGCTGGCGCTCCTGAAGGAGCCGCACCTGCTGACGGGCGAGTACTGGCGGCGTCTCTTCCTGCATAGCTGGGACGTACTCGTGCCGTTCGCCGTCGGCGGCCTGGTGCTCTCTGTGGTTTGTTCGCTCGCCTCCTATCCATTAACATTACGGATGCTGCGCGCCAAACAGAGGTTGAGGATAAGCGCCGAAAGGTCTAAGGAGAACGATTGAGTCCTAAAATATAGGGATGAGCGGATACAACCATTCCTCCCTCATCTCTCATCCCTTCATCCCTTACCGAAGCGTCGCGTTGATTTCCGACTTTATATGAGCAGACATTACAAAATCATCGCCACTTTTGCGCTCGCGCTTTGCCTCTGCGGCCTCGCGCGAGCGCAAAATCAGTCGTCTTCACCTGCGCCTCCTCCTCCTGCGGGCACAGGCCAGGCCGCGCCGTCACAAGGGCAGCCGCAGCAACAGCCGACGCCTCGCGCGAGCGGGCTCGACCTGACGGATTACGGCGTGCGCATACAGCCCGAGCCGCGTTTGATCGTCATGATGGCGGCGCTCGACGCGGCCGGTTTCGACCCGACCCCGACCGGGCAAGACCCTACGGCCTTTCGCGCGCAGGTCAGGCGAGACCAGTCGGAGCTGGACGCGACCTTGCGCACGCGTTTACGCGACTTCTTTGAGCGCAACAAGCTGAGGCCGCAGGGAAGCGCGCCGCCCACGCCTGCCGAACAGGCCGCGCGCTATGTCTCGCTTGCCTACGCGCTCGGGCCTGCTCCGGGGTTCGACGCGCCCGCGCGCACGGACGATCTTCCCGCAGGAGTGCTTGAGGTGCTGGACTTTGCCCCGCTGCTGCGAGAGTTCTACCGCAAATCAGGGATCGAAGATCGCCTGCCCGCTTATCTGCGCGCGCACAGGGACGAGGGCGACCGTCTTCGCTTGCCTACGACCAACATGCTGCGCTTTGTGCTCTCTTACCTGCACACGCGCCCCCAGACGGTTGTCAGGGAGCGCGTGCCCGTCCAGAGACCGGGCGCACAGAGCGGGCAGAAAAAGGACGAAGCGAAATACACCGTGCGCGAACACGAAAGACGATTCTTCATCGTGCCGGACTTGCTGGCCGTCCCCGGCGCTACAAACTTTCGCGTCATCGCAGACGATTATTATGTGATCGTACCGGAAGGAGCCGACCCGGACTCGCCAGAGCTTCGCCGCGCCTATTTGCAGTATGTGGTTGACCCCATAGTCGCGCGCTTCAATCGCGACATAGCCCAGCGACGCGAACAGCTCAAGCAGTTGCTGGACGAGCGCGCGAAGACCGGCGCGAGCGTAACGCCCGATATATTTACGGCTGTCTCGCGCTCGCTGGTCATAGCGGCCGAGGCGCGCCTGGATGAAGCCGTCCATCTCGCCGCGCTCTCGAACGAGTCGCGCAAGCGCATAGACAGGACTACGGACGCCACGGCCCGCGCCGTCATAGCCAAAGAGACGCAAGCCTCGCGCACTCTCATAGAGGACGAGACGGTGGCCCAGCTCGCGGACGCTTACGAGCAGGGCGCTGTGCTCGTCTTCTATTTCGCCGATCAGTTGCGCGGATTTGAATCCTCCGGCTTTGATATAAGCAATCTCTTCGCGGACATGATCGCTTCATTCGACCCTGCGCGCGAAAGCCGCAGGCTGGCGGAAGCTGCCGAGGCGCGCGCACGCGCTCTCTCCGCCCGCCGTGAGCGCCAGGCGCAGAGACAGGCGGCGCGCATGGCCGCCTCGGAAGAGACGGAAGGCGGCGGCGCATCAGAGCGCGCGGCCCTCATCAAGAGCCTGTCGGATGTCGAGAAGATGCTGCAATTGAAGGATTACGCGGGGGCCGAGACGCGCTTGAAAAGTCTCTTGCAGCAGTTTCAGGGCGAGCCGCGTATCTTCTTCGCGCTCGGCCAGACCGCCAGCCTGTGGGCGCGCGATACCACCGACGATAACCTGCAAGCGACCCGCCTGAATCAAGCCCTGACGCACTACCGCATGGCGATTGAACGCGCGCCGGAAGAATCAGACCGCCCCTTGGTCTGTCGCGCCCACGAGGCAATGGGGCGCATCCTGGCCTTCCTGGATCGGCCCGACGAGGCCGTGAAAGAGTTCGACGCCATCCTACAGACAGACTCTTCCTGCGCGGAACCGCTCAAGGAAGCCGCCCGCGACGGAAAGCGAAAGCTGGGCCAACAGTAAGACGGTAGAAAAGAGAAGAGTCAAAGGTGAAAGGTTAAAAGGAGAATCGCCAGCAGGAGCTTTCCTTTTAACCTTCACCCTTTCCGCCCCCCAATCAAAGCGGCATCCGTTTGCCGGGCCGTATTCGCAGAACGGGCAAGCGCGGCAATACCATCCCTTTCATCTTCGGCATCGCCGGCAGCGTGATCTTCGGCAAAGCGATCTTCGGCATTCGCTCCAGGCGGATGGCCGGGAGCGCAGGCAAGGCCATTTTCGGCAATGCTATTTGCGGCAGGACGAGTTGGCCCACCTGCGGCGCGATCTCCGGGCCGAACTCGAAGGTGCGCCCGCGCTCCGGCGTGAGCTTAAAGGTGCGCTTCGATCTGTCGCGAATAATTGTCAGCGTGACCTCGCCCTCGCTCTTACGGTTAAGCTCGCGCAAGAGGTCTGCGGCCCTCTCGATTCGATTCCCGTCCACAGCCGTAATCACGTCTCCGGCCTTCAGACCCGCCCTGGATGCGGGGCTGTTCTCGCCGACCGAGGCGACTAGCACGCCGCGCCCTTCCGAGACGCCAAAATATTCGGCGAGCTGTTTGGTCAACGGCGTCGTGCCGATACCTATGCGGCGATTGGCCCCGAAGACCAGAGAGAAATCGCCAGGGTCGATTCCCGGCGCATCCCCCAATTGGCCCAGCTCAGCGCCCAGCCTATCGAGCCCCCGGCCCGGAGCCGTCATGTTGAGCGAGCGCGGGAAATCCTCGCGCTTGGCCAGTGTGACTGTGACCTCCTGCTCGCCGCCGCCGCGACTAATAGTCAGCCGCGCCGTATGATCCGGGGCGACTTCGCCTATGAGACGATTAAGCTTGCGCACACTCGTGACCTCTTCGCCATTGAAGCGCAGAATCACATCGTTCTTTCGCAGGCCGGCGCGTTCGGCTGGGCCGCCCTCGATCACCCGGCCGACGGCGACGCCGCGCGGCTCGTTCAACCCGTACTGCTTCATATTCCCGTTGTTCACTTCCTCGGGATAAATGCCAAGGAAGCTGTCGCCATCGATGAAGAACGAAAAGGCCGTCGGCGCTTCCGGCGCATCGGGTGTATCAGGCGCATCGGGCTCTTGTGACGGCGCGGGCGGGGACGCGGGCGCTGGCCCAGGCGCGATAACAGGGGCGACGGCGGGTTCAGGCGGTGCGGGCGGCGCTGCTGCTGTTGCGGGCTGCGGCGGCGCTGGCGGTTGCTGCGCGAGCGACACGACGCAGAGCGAAAGCAGTAGAACCAATGCCAGGTAAAGCGGGATTCTCAGGGTCATATCAAAAATCCTCCGGAAAGATTTTTGCTATTCCACGCCGCCGCACAACGAGAGTTCCAAATCTTCACGTCAGGGTCTTGAAGTAGATTCTATTTCGTTGTTACAAGCAAACGATTAAGCCCCGGAGGGGGTATAGAATGTAGCCCACGGCGCGAGCCGTGGGAACAAGAGCAAAAGAGCCAGCAAGCCCCGTGAGGGGCGAAAGAGATTCAACGTTGAAAGCTACTCAGCATTGAATTTCTATCGCCCCTCACGAGGCTTGCTGGCTCTTTGTCTGACCGTCTTCCCATGACTTACGTCATGGGCTGTATTCTTTCGCCCCTGATGGGGCTCTATGTTCGCTCGTCGGCGTTTGGCTTGCGATAAACTTCGCGCCCCTGGCTGCCGACCTCAAGGGCGAGCTTGCCTTCGGAGTGGGCCAGGTCGAGGTGTGCCACCGCTTCCGAGACGGCCAGGAAGCGATGCACGTCCTCCGAGCCCGGAAACATCTCGCGCGCCAGGTCCCAGGCGGTCGCGCCCGCTTTCGGGATGAGGCGTATGACTTCGGCCTGCCGCTCGCGTATCGCGCGCAGGTAGCGATTGAACAGTTCCTCGTAATCCGTGACGGGCTCGCCGTGCCCGCCGTGCACGAGCGTCGGGGCGAGCGCGCGCAGGCGCGCCAGGCTCACCATGTATTCGGCCAGCGAGCGAAAGCGGCGGGTCGGGTCAACAGGGTCGGGCGAGAGGATAGGGTTCGGCGTGATGCGTTTAAGCACGCAATCGCCGGCGAAGATCGTGCGGTCTGCTTCGCGCAGGAATGAGCAGGAGCCGGGCGTGTGGCCGGGCGTGTGAACGACCCTGAGGCTTCCGGTCGCAAACTCTATCTCGCCGTCGTCCTTCAACTCGCCGTATTCGTGATCTTCGAGCGCATCGGCATAGGCGCGCACGCCCTCGTACATCGCGCGCAGGCTCTTTATATCTTCGGCGGGGACGCCCGCGCGCAC
>DASQYE010000206.1:0-6340 GCA_035639355.1 Pyrinomonadaceae bacterium | reverse complement strand
AAAACAGTGACAAGTGACGAGTGACAAGAAAAGACTTGTCCCCTTCTCGTCACTTGTCACTCGTCACTGCTTTTAAAATCCACGCGAGCTGCACATGGAGCAATGATCGCAGGGCTTGCCGCCGGGCTCCAGGTTGCAGGTCTTCTCGCGCTCGAAATAATCCACCAGCTCGGAGACTGTGGCCTCCTCGACGCCGAATCGTTCCTGGCTCGGGTGCGCCGCCGCCGGAACGTACATGCCGCTGAGCCAGGGAGATTGGATCGCCACGGGCTGCGCCGTAGACCGCGCGGCCTCCCGCGACGACTGGCCCCGATGCTCGCCGCCGTGTGTGCTGCCTCGCGCTTCACTTGTTTCATTTACGGAAGCCTTGTCGTCGCGCGTAAGATGCGATTCGATGTGCGCCAGTTTTTTCTGTAGCTCGGCGAGGCTCGCGCGCATGGCCGCCAGTTCTTCCCCGACCTCGCCGGAAGAACCTGCACGGGCGGGCTCCTCGCGCGCATCACTACGACCGTTGCTCTCTGAGATTCGGCGCGCGATGCGTTCGGCCAACAGCCGCGCTTGGTCTTGCTCACTACTACTACTGCTGCTGCTCATCGCGCCTCCTTCCGCGTCTCATCCTTGTGCAAATCTACGTAATCCACCACGCCGACGATAGCGGAATCGATGGCCGCGCCCGCCTCGCCCGTCGCCGCGGTAGATGCGCTCCAGCCCTCCTGAACGATCAAGACCGTATCGCCGACGCCCGCGTCAACCGAATCGAGCGCAAGCACGGTCGTAGCCATCTCTTCGCCTTCGGGCGAAATCTGCTGGCAGAGCATCACGCGCGCCGTTTCATAGCGCGGATTCTTCTGCGTCGCGACGACGTTTCCTAGAACGCGTGCAAGGATCATCCGCGTCGTCCTCCGTTTGCGGTCACGTGCCCGTCGGAATCGACTATGGCGATAATGGTGCAATCGGTCGGCGTATCCTCTCGCTTGAAGGGAAAGCTCGCCTCCTTACCCCTGCACCAGAAGACCAGCTCGCCCTTCCCTGCGCCGATGGCGTCCAAAGCGACCATCGGCTTGCCCTGCGGCTTGAGGTAGGCGTCGAGCGACTGTATGACGAGCAGCTTGCGCCCCTCAAGCGAATCGTTCTTGACGGTCGCGACGACCGTTCCGATGACGCGCGCCAGTTGCATAGTTGAGCTTACGGCGGCCTAGCTTTCAATCTTCGGCTTCCGTAGAGAGAGAGACGAGAGGCAGCCCCGTGCCGCCGCCTGTCGCTTTATATCAATCGCTCAAAACATCTACGGTATCCACGACGCCGACGATCGCCGCATCGACGGGCGTGTCCTTCATGCCCTGCGCGAGGCGGGCGCTTGAGCCGGAGACGACCAGCACGCGCTCGTGAAAGCCCGCGCCGACCGTATCGACGGCGACGACGTAGCCGCTCGTGTCCGTCCCGTCCACGTTCACGGGGCGAACGATGAGCAGTTTCTTTCCTATCAGCCGTTCATCCTTCTGCGTCGCGACGACCGTGCCGAGGATACGCGCTATAATCATCGTCCGCCGTTATCGTTGCCGATGGGAAGAGCCTCGTCCACGCTGCCGTGCGGGCGCGGGATGACGTGAACGCTGACCAGCTCGCCTACGCGCCGCGCTGCGGCCGCGCCCGCGTCCGTTGCCGCCTTGACGGCAGCGACATCGCCGCGCACTATCGCCGTCACGAAACCCGCGCCGATCTTCTCGTAACCGACGAGCGTGACATTTGCGGCCTTGACCATCGCGTCCGCCGCTTCGATCATCGCGACCAGGCCCTTCGTCTCAACCATGCCGAGTGCTTCTTGAGGCATTCAGATATGCTCCTTAAAAGTAAAATAGATGCCGTATGTCAGGTGCCGTATGTTAGTGTGAACGCAAGAACCGACATCTAACATCCGACATCTGTCTTCATTATCCTCTTCTCAATTGCGCCGCCTGGGCCAACAACTCTACCAGCTCATCGCGCGTCAGGGCGATCTTCTTGCCCGCCCCATTGGTTGACCTCGGGGCCGCGCCGTTGGTCGCAGTCGTCGTCGCCGCGCGTTCGCCCGTAGGGCACACAATCTGCGTCTCGTGCAGGTAGCCGCATGCCTGGCAACGCGCTCTTTCGTCCAGGTATCCGGCGGCCTCCCTGACGTTGATTAGCTTCTCTATGGCGTCGGCCGGAAGATTTCGCGCTCCGCCGAGCATGCGCGAGAGAATCGCTATCTTGGCCGTATGTTCCAGGGTTTCGAGCCGGTCGAAGGCTTGCCACAGGTCTGCGCCGTAAGCGACCGCGCCGTGATTGGCCATCAAGAGCGCGTTGTGATGTTTGACGAGCGGGCGCATCGCTTCCGTCAATTCTTCGGTCGAAGGCGTGCCGTACTCTACGAGCGGGACGCAGCCCAAAGTCAATATGACTTCCGAGAGGATCGGCTGGTCGATAGCGAGGCCGGCGACGGCGAAGGCCGAGCCGTGCGGCGGGTGTGCGTGACAGACGGCTTTGATTTCGGGCCGCTCGCGGTAGATGAGCAGGTGCATTGCCAGCTCGCTCGACGCGCGCCTGTCGTTGAGCGCGCGTCCATCCGCGTCCGTCAGGGCGAGACAGTCTTCCGTCATGCGCCCCTTGCAAAACTGCGTCGGCGTCGCAAGGATGCGCCCGTCGTCCAGGCGCACGCTCACATTGCCGTCCGAAGAGACGACGTAACTGCGCTCGTACATCAGGCGACCGACGCTTACGATCTCGCGCCGCGCGGTTTGCTCATCCATCCGGCTAAAAGGTTCTCAGTACCTGTCAAGGCTAAAGATGAATTGCCTCACTTCCGTGACGGCGTACGGCTTGCCGTTGATGGTCGCGGGCCTGAAGACTGTGCGCTCGGCCGCGCGCTCGGCCTCCTCCGTCAAGCCGTCGGGCAGGGTCGTCAGGTGATCGACGACCGTCGCCTTACCGTCGGCGTCGAACCTGACCAGAAGCTCTACGACTCCAACGGTCTTGTTCTGCCGCGCCGCTTCCGTCAGGCGCGTGTTCGGCTCAAAGGTAACGATGAGCGGCGTGGATTCCGCAACGACTCCGCCTCTGCGACGGCTCGCGCAGCCGTGCGCTCGCATCGTCGTCGTCGCGGTTGTCGTGCCGGTTACGCTCGAACGAGTGTTCGTGCTCGTGCTGCTGAAGATGCTGCCGAGCCCCGTGCCCAGGAGAAGGGTCATCGTGAACGGGATCGCTCTTTTGATAAGACATGCAAACATGAGAGATACTCCTTGCTGTTTTCGCGGTCTTACAATTCATGCTCTTCGCGCTGTGCTATCTCTTCGTAGGGAAGAATGCCGCGCGGGTTGGTGACACAGGTGATCTGGGGTCGCGCCAGAAAATAAGACAGGCTCTCAAGGCTGATTGTCAAGTCAACCGTTTTGACCTTGACGCCGAGGCGCGCGTGCAATCGAACGGGCGCAAAGTTCAAGACGGCCTTGATGCCGGCGGCCATGATCTGGTTCAGGACGCGCTGGGCCACGCGCGCGGGCACGGCGATGACGGCCACATCTATCTGAAGCTCGCGCACGACGCGCGCTATCCGTCTGGCGTCGTAGACCATAACTCCGCCCTCGCCTATGGGCCGTCCGATCTTCTCCTTGTCGTTGTCGAAGAGGGCGACGACCGTAAAGTTAGACTTGGCGAAGCCCGTATAGTTGGCGAGCGCCGTGCCGAGGCGGCCCGCGCCGACTATCCCTACGCGATGCGCCGTATCGAGCCCCAGTATCTTAGTGATGTGCTCGCGCAGCTCCTCTACGAAATAGCCCACGCCGCGCACGCCGAACTCGCCGAAGTAAGCCAGGTCTTTCCTGATCTGCGCGGAATTGAGGCTGAACTGGTCGGCCAGCGCCTGCGAGGATATTGTCTTAATGCCGGCCGCCGCCAGCAGATTCAGACAGCGCAGGTAAACGCTCAGGCGATTGGTCGTCAGCTCCGAAATTTTCTCCGATTTCATCTCGCCTTATTCCTTACCGCTAGAGTATAGCTCCAATCGCGTCGTCTATGGTAGGGCTTCGAGTGCGGGTCGCCGCCCGCATACTGTAAAAAGAGAGGCGTGATTTGTAAAACGCAGCAGCAGCGAAAGCGGCCGGGGCCAGACGCGCGGATGCTGCGCGAACGATGCGTTTACATTGAGGGTTGATCTTTTCATCAAAGCTTAGAGGGGACTGGCGCGCGCGTTCGCGCGTTGCCACGCGCGGCGCGAATCAACTACAATTCGGGTTGAAAGACGAAGGCGCTCCCGAAATCTCTTCTTCGGTCAGAGACTTTTTCAATAGATGATCGCATATCTATCCGGCACTCTGCTCTCTAAACAGGCTACTACTGTCATCATAGATATAGGCGGCGTAGGCTACGAAGTGACCATTCCTCTCTCCACTTTTTACGATCTCGAAGAGGTGGGCACGAATGTTCAGCTGCGCATTTATACGCACGTGCGCGAGGACGCGTTGCAGCTTTACGGGTTCAAGACGGCGCGCGAGCGCGAGCTGTTCCTGCGGCTCATCTCGGTCAGCGGCATTGGCCCAAAGCTCGGCGTAACGATGCTCTCCGGGATGAGCGCCGACGAGATCATCGCTTCGATTCGCACCAACAACCTGGCGCGGCTGACCTCGATTCCGGGCGTCGGGAAGAAGACGGCCGAGCGGCTGGTGATAGAGTTGCGCGATAAGATCGCGGCGCTCTCGTCGCCCGCGCTCGAAGAGGAATTCGCGACGCGGACGGCCGCCGGCGCGCCCCTGTCCGAGGATGCCGTGCGCGACGATGCGCTCTCGGCGCTGCTGAACCTGGGCTATCAGAAGGCTGCTGCCGAGAAGGCGCTCGCGGGCGCTATTCAGGAGGGCGGCGACATATCCGTCGAGATAATCCTGCGCCGCAGCCTGCGCCTGCTCGCCAGAGGATGAAAGAAAGGGAGGAGAGCGAAGGGATGAGGGATAAGGGCGGAGGGATGAATAAGAAAAGCATTCAAGATGTCGAAACATTCTTTTCATCCCTCATCCCTCATCCCTCCGCCCTTCCACGTTGTGTCTGAAGAACCTGCCAATACGCGTGATGCGACTGTGATGGATGAAGAGCGGCAGTTCGAGTTGTCTTTGCGCCCGACGCGCCTGGCAGAGTATATAGGCCAGCGGCGTGCGACCGACAATCTGAAGATTTTCATCAAGGCCGCGCTCGGGCGCACGGAGGCGCTCGATCATGTGCTCCTGACGGGCCCGCCAGGACTGGGCAAGACTACGCTCGCCAATATCATCGCCAACGAGATGAAGGCCGAGCTGCGCTCCACGGCCGGGCCTGTGATCGAAAAGTCCGGCGACCTGGCCGCTCTCTTGACCAACTTGCAGGAAGGCGACGTGCTCTTTATAGACGAGATACACCGCCTCAACCCAGCCATCGAAGAGGTCTTGTATCCGGCGATGGAGGACTACCAGCTTGATCTTATGATCGGCCAGGGGACGGCGGCGCGCTCCATCAAGCTCGAATTGCCCAAGTTCACGCTGGTCGGCGCGACCACGCGACAGGGCTTGATTACGGCCCCCCTGCGCGGGCGTTTCGGCATAGTCTTTCATCTGGACTTCTACAATCACGACGACCTGGAAGTGATCGTCAAACGCTCGGCCGACATTCTAAAGGTAGAGATGGATGACGGTGGGGCGCGCGAGATAGCGCGACGCGCGCGCGGCACACCGCGCATCGTCAATCGACTGCTACGCCGCGTGCGCGATTACGCGGAGGTGGATTACGAGGGACGTATCACGAAGGAGGTGGCAAGCGATGCGCTCGACCGCATGGAGGTCGATACCTATGGGCTGGACGAGATTGACCGCAAGCTGCTGCTGACGATCATAGAAAAGTTCGGCGGCGGGCCTGTGGGCCTGGGCACCATCTCCGCTTCGATCCACGAAGAGAAGGATTCCATAGAGGAGATTATCGAACCTTACCTGATACAGATAGGTTTTCTAAATCGCACGCCGCGCGGGCGCATGGTGACGCGCCTCGCCTACGAACACTTCGGGATAAACTTTCGACCGCCGGACAAACCCGGTCTCTTCGATTCCTAATCAACGGCGCTTTCGCGTAAAATGTGACGGCTGTGGCAGGGGAGTTACAAACAAGGGTTATGAAGCAACGCGCGCGCTCAAACGCTCTGGCTATTTCGTTGATCCTCTCGACGCTCGCGCTCCTCGCGCCACATGACGGCCTCGCGCAGCAGCAACAGCGCGGGCGCAAACGCGCCGCACAACAAAGCAAGCCCAACAGTGAAACCAAAGACGCGGAGCAGCAGCAGCAGCGCGCTCGCCGCACGGCGGACGCCCTA
>DASQYE010000205.1:0-3331 GCA_035639355.1 Pyrinomonadaceae bacterium | reverse complement strand
ATGATAGGACTGTCCGAATCTGGGACTTAGAGGTTAGGACGACACTCCGCCACACTCTCGCGCACGACAACATCGTCACAGGCGTGGCGTGGGAGCCGGAAGGGCAGGCCGTGGCTTCAAGTTGTGACGACGGGCGAGTTCGGCTCTGGGATGCCAAAACGGGCGCGCTGAAAAATAGGCCCAGGAAACATACCGACCGCGTCCTCAGCGTCGCCTGGTCGCCGGACGGAAAACTTCTGGCTTCCGGATCGTGGGACGGTACGGTTCGAGTCTGGCGCGGTAAGACCGGAAAGGAATGTTTACCCCCTTTCGATCACGAGGGGGAAAAGGTCAATCATCTGGCGTGGTCGCCAAACGGTCGCTTGATCGCCTCCGCCTGCCGTAAAAGGATAAGGATTTGGGACGCCACGACCGGCGACATGCTGAATATTCTTAAAGGGCCGTCCATCTTCTACAGTGTTTCCTTCTCCTCGGACGGCGCATTTCTAGCTTCTAAAGACCTGGACGGCAGAATCAAGCTTTGGCGATGCTGCGATTGGAAGTTAGTGGCGAATTTTCGCCCGTCACAGAGCGATTGGCCCTACACGTGTGTAGCATTCCACCCGAGCGCGCCGGTTCTAGCAGCACTCGGCGAACACGATAGGAAGATTTACATCTTTGATCTGAATTTTAGCGACAAGCTGGACAAACCCTCTGCGCGCAGCAAGAAAATCTTTATCAGTTATAGCCACCAGGACGAGTCATGGAAAGACCGAGTCGAGACCCATCTGGGCGTTTTGGCCGGACAGGGTTTGTTGGACGTGTGGAGTGATCGCCGCATAAATGCCGGCGAAGATTGGTTCGATAAGATCAAGACAGAGATAGATCAGGCGGACGCGGCCATCTTGCTGATATCAGCTAATTTTCTTAAATCCGAATTTATCCTCAATCAAGAGGTGACTCGTTTGTTAAAGCGAAGAGAAAAAGAAGGGATGCTCATAATCCCTCTAATCATTAAACCCTGTGACTGGATAGGAATCAGCTGGTTATCAACCATCCAAGCGCGCCCCGTGGATGGGACACCTCTGTCGGGCGGCTCCGACCACGATATTGACAAGGCATTAGCCGCCCTTGCCAAAGAAGTTAGGGCGTTACTGCATAAGTAGTCTTTGCCGGAGGGTGAAGCCCCGCAGGTCATTCAAGCGACGACTCAAAAAGCGAACCTCTCAGCGAGACCTTCATGGGAGACCCCAGGTCTCTCCTCACACCAGGTCTTTCAGAAACATCATCAGGGATTACTCGACCGTGACGGACTTCGCGAGGTTGCGCGGCTGGTCTACGTCGCAGCCACGCCGGACGGCGATATGGTAGGCCAGAGTCAGTTGGTCTCAAACAGTGAACGCGGCAATCCTGATTGACGAATGATTGATTGGAGTGTGCCGAAGCGCAGTTCTTTGTGGTTAGGTATCGGGACAGTGACGGTTGAGTTCTCCGTCCGCTTTTGCATTAGGATGTGGCTACCCCGTTGCCGGACTTCGGCAAATCCGTGTTGCGCCAGGATCGCGCATACCTCTTTGCCTGAGAGTATGCGGAGCTTAACCAACCGCTATCTCCAACGGCGTTACGTACACCTCTTTATGAAGCCTGACTCCGATTTCATCAGGATCGGCAGCCTCAAAGAATAACTCGACCGCTTCAATCAAATTGCGCCGCGCCTCTTCAACAGTGTCGCCCTGACTGGCTATATCCAGTTCCGGGCACAGCGAAACGTAACCGTCATCTTCACGTTGAATGAGCGCCGTCAGTCGTTGAATCTCCTGCATAATGTATGGCCACCTCTTTTAGCGCCAATATTACTCGACCGTGACGGACTTCGCGAGGTTGCGCGGCTGGTCTACGTCGCAGCCGCGCCGGACTGCGATATGGTAGGCCAGCAGTTGCAAGGGAATGACGGCGAGGATGGGCGAGAGCAGGTCGCTCGACGGGGGAATCTCTAAGACGTGGTCGGAGACGACCGCCGACATCGTGTCGCCTTCGGTCAAGACGGAGATGACTACGCCCTCGCGCGCTTTGACCTCTACGATGTTGGAGTGGGTCTTTTCGTAGCGCAGCTCGGAGGCGCGGTTGCCGTCCTCGCGCGTATTGACGACGACGACGGGCAGGCGTTCGTCTATCAGCGCGTTCGGCCCGTGCTTCATCTCGCCGGCCGGGTAGCCTTCGGCGTGAATGTATGAAATCTCTTTGAGCTTGAGCGCGCCTTCCAGGGCGACGGGGAAGTTGATGCCGCGCCCCAGGTACAGGAAATCTGTCGAGCGGAAAAACTCCTTCGCCAGATTCTCTATGTCGTCGGCCTCGTTCAGAAGTTGCTCGATCTTTACGGGCAGCTCCGCCAACTGCCGCGCGTGATCTTTGGCCTGCTCCTCTGTGAGCGCGCCGCGCAGTTGGCCCAGGTAGAGGCCGAAAAGATAGAGCGCGATCATCTGGGAGGTGAAAGCCTTAGTCGAGGCTACTCCGATCTCTGGCCCCGCGTGTGTCAGAATCGCGCCGTCCGCCTCGCGCATAATCATGGAGCCCTGCACGTTGCAGATGGCTAGTACCTTCGAGCCGTGCTCCTTGGCCTCGCGCAAGGCCGCAATGGTGTCGGCCGTCTCGCCCGATTGCGAGATGACCAGGAGCAGGGTGTTCTCGTCCAAGACTGGGTCGCGGTAGCGAAACTCGGACGCGTAATCAACCTCGGCCGAGACGCGCGCCAACTGCTCTATCATGTACTTTCCGGCCAGGCCCGCGTGCCATGAAGTGCCGCAGGCGGCGATCTTGATCGAAGTGAAGGCGCGAAAGTCTGCGGGCGTGATGTTCTTCATCTCGTCCAGGAATACCTTGCCGGAATCCAGCGAGATGCGGCCCTGAACGGTGTCGCGTATGGCGCGCGGCTGCTCGTAAATCTCCTTGAGCATGAAATGCTTGAAGCCGCCCTTTTCAGCCATGATCGGGTCCCAGGTGATGCGCTGCTGTACGGGCTCTACGAGGTTGCCCTCGAAGTCCGTGACGCGCACGGCGTCGCGCGTCAATTGTGCGATCTCGCCGTCGCCCAGAAAGAAGATGTCGCGCGTGTGTTGCAGAATGGGCGGGATGTCGGAGGCCACGAAATATTCGCCGTCGCCCAGACCTATGACGACGGGCGGCCCCTGGCGGACGGCGATGATCGTGTCGGGCTCGTCCGCAGAGATGATCGATAGGGCGAAGATGCCTTTCAGCTCCCCGACCGTGCGGCGCACGGCCTCTTCAAAGGAAGCTCCGCCGCGCAGGTATTCTTCGATGAGGTGGGCGACGATCTCCGTGTCTGTCTCGGTGA
>DASQYE010000204.1:0-6228 GCA_035639355.1 Pyrinomonadaceae bacterium | reverse complement strand
CAGAACGCGCAAGTCCTACGTCTACTGATTATTTGAAGTGAAGACGGATGGATTCTGATCGCCGGCCGGGCCCGTCTAGGTCTCCCGCCTGGCACAAATCACCGACGGGCGAGTCGCCGAAAGGCTAAAACTGAACCTCTTTATAAACCCGAACTTCTTTAGTCGCTATGTCAATAACTTTTCGCCCCGCAGGGCCGGACGACGAGCCATTCCTGCTGGAAGTCTATGCCAGCGCGCGCGCAGACGAGATGGCCGCCGTGCCCTGGAGTGACGCCCAGCGTGAAGCATTCCTTAAAATGCAGTACACCGCGCAAAGCCAACATTACCGGAGCCATTTTCCCGACGCCGATTACTTGATCATCCTTTCGGATAATCGCCCCGTCGGACGGCTCTATGTTGACAGATCGAAAGCGGAAATTCTGATTATAGATATTACGTTTCTACAGGCCGAGAGAAACACGGGCAGCGGGACGGCTATCATTAGAGACCTGATGAATGAGGCGGCCGACGCGGGAAAGCCTCTGCGTATCCATGTGGAGAGCTTCAACCCTTCGCTTCGTCTCTTTGAACGCCTGGGTTTTCACAGGGTCGAGGAGGAGGATGGGGACGGCGTCTATCTGCTCATGGAATGGAACAACGGCGCTTCGTCATGAAGAGATCGCGCGTCTCTCGGCCCTCTTTGAGGACAAACGACTGCTGTAAAGCTCCAAGGGGTTTTTCGGCCGACGCCTGGCACACCTCCGCCCTGGTCTTACGCCGAACTACAAAATGAAGCAATGAGGCAGAGCGAGTGAGACTAAAGTTTCGACCGCACCTGGCGCTTAACGCGGACTAAGGATTCAGACGATTGATTATCGCCTCGTAGTACGAGCCCTTCTTGTCTTTACCGATCGGAACCAGAAGCAGTGCGAACGTTCCGAGCGCGCCGTGCTCAACCGTATACGTGTCCTGCCGAATCTTATGCTGAGCGCGGAACACGAGCGAAAAGCATTCCCTGCCGGCCGAGAGCTGATCCGGTACCGGCCCGCTGTCGTGGACATCTACGAGCGTTATATCGACGGCCTTCGTGCGTTTCGATCTGACCTGAAACGTAGAATTGACATGCGCCGCAAAGGTCGCTTTCGTATAGTTGAAGATCGGGTCGGACTGAACCTCGGCGGGAATGGGAAAACCATTCGCCGAAGAGTGCGACGCGCCGTTCTGCTGCCCACTGGCAGTTATAATCGTTTGCAGGGGGATTCCGGCGGCGAGGGCGACAACAGTCCCCGTGCGGAGAAATTTTCGACGTGAAATATCCATGGGTAATTCTCCTTAAGGATGGACTTCCTGATTGTAGGTGGTTTAAAACGAGGCAGCCTTATGTAGAGCGGTATCTGCTTCGGAGCACCCGAGCGATGAACTTTCTACTATTCAGATGCATCCAGGCTGGAACGGCCATCAAAACCCGGGCAAGCTAGTTGCCACGAACATTGGGGGGTGACCGCGCACAGACTTCTAACAGTAAATCGCAACTTAGTCAATCAATTTTTGAGTTGCCGTCGATTAGCTTACAATCGCAGCCCCTCTTAGACAGCCATACGTCAGAGAGACAGTGCGGGCAGCCTCGGAAGAATGCGCGAATCGAATTTTAAATCCTCCGCCGGAGCCGTTTCCCGCGAAAGGGCGCATCCCAATTACCTGTAGGAGATTCCAGATGCTTCATATTTACAAGCGAGTAACCCATGCTCAATTCGCCGGGAAAGTAATTGGAATCGAGCGGCGCGTCCTGTTCATACTGTTCATCCTCGCGGCGTTGGGAGGGGCAGTTATCTTCGCGGGCCCAGGCGGTCGGGCCATGACCGGCGAATTGACGGCGGCCGGCGGCGCTGCCGGTGGGGTTAATGGCCCAGGGGGAAAAACAGAACTGCTTTCGCGCCATCGCACGGGCATCTCGCCTCTGGGCATTATCGCTCCCGTCAATTTCACGTCGATAAACGGTACGCAGAAAGTGGAGGCGTCGAACGACTCCGCTTTCCGTATCTCGCACGCATCGGCCGCCGGGGCCGACCGCGACGCGGCACTTCCCGATGCCGCTTACAACCCGGACGATAATGAGTACATGGTGGTATGGGTCGGTAATGGGCTCGCCGGGGCAGACTTTCGTGGAGTGAAAGAGGTCTTCGGCCAGCGAATCAACGCTGCGACGGGCGCGAGCGTAGGCCAGGAGTTTCGTATCTCGAACATGTCGGATGCGGGCAAGAATCGCAACGCCGGTAACGCGCAGCTCGTCTACAACAGCACCGCACACGAATACATGGTCGTCTGGAACGGCTCCGGCGACAGAAGCGCGCCCGATTCGGTCTTTGAAATCTACGGCCAGCGGTTGAGCCGCACGGGCGGCGAAGTGGGCCCGGAGTTTCGTATCTCGAACACGACCGAGCTGGGCAAGGTGGGCGACACCTTCGTGCGTGCAAGCACGCGCCCGGACGTGGCCTGGAATAACACGGACAACCAGTATTTGATCGTCTGGGACGGCATGGGCCAGCCGGAGGACGTGGTTAAAACTGAGGTCTACGGGCAGCTTCTGAATGCGGCGGGTGGCGCTTTGGGCAAAAACTTCCGCATCTCGAACACGACCGATCAGGGCGCTGAATTCAACGCGAACGCGGCGGTGGCGGCCTATAATAGCGTTAACAAACAGTACTTGGTGGTCTGGACGGGCGGGTTCAAGGAGAAGGGTCAATACGAGATTTGGGCCCAGGGCTTGACTGCGCAGGGCGCGCAGATAGGCGATGGCAAGGGCGATTTCCCTGTCTCAAGCGTCACCACCACGCGCGGCGGCGGCGACCGGGACGCGAGCGCGCCCCAGGTCGTTTACAGTAACGGCAGCAACGAATATTTGGTCGTCTTTCACGCGACGGGCACACAGGGCGCGGATAACACAAGCGATATCCTGGGCCAGCGGATTAATGCGGCGACGCTCTCTAGGGTTGGGCCAAACGATTTCCGTATCTCGAACGGCGTGGGCCCGAAAAACATGTCGGACAATCCGAAGGTAACGTACAACGCTCCGGGCAAAGAGTACATGGTCGTGTGGCGTGGGTTTAGGGCTGATGCGCCGTTCGAGATTTTCGGTCAACGCCTGGGCCCGAACGGTAGCGAGATCGACGCGGACTTTCAAATCTCCAACATCGCGGCCGTAGGGCGAGACCGTAACGTCAATCTGGCGGCGGTCGCCTGCAATAGCCAGAGCGGCGAATACCTGGCCGTCTGGCAGGGCGACGCGCTGCCCGGCCCCGCCAACAAAAAGGTGAACGAGATTTTCGGCCGGCGAATAAAACCGTCGTCGAGGCGTAGCCCTTAGCGAATATAGTTAGGGATTATGTCATGCCGCGCTTTTGGCCCGACGTGTGTGGTGGCGACGAGCGGGGAGCGTGCGCGCATGTGATGACGATTCGCTTCGAGTAATGACGATTCATTGCGAGTTTGGCTCAACGCGCGCATCGGGAGACGCACCGCTGAGCGGCCGTGACGCATATGGATTCTTATCTTCTGTAGTCCTACTGACAAAAAGTTCTTGACAATCTTTGAGTGCTGCTCTATTGTACGCGCGCTTTCAAGTTTTTCGCGGTATCGGCCAGTTTTGCTTGCCTCGTTTTTCGCCGTAAAATTCACAGAGCAGAAAATTAGTAGCTACTGATTTCATTGCGGCGAGTTTTCCACTGGTCTAGTGAGCTAGCGTCCATTCTTCAATTCAACAGCCACCTAAAATCTATCTAACCTCCATCACAGAAAGAGAGGAATTATGGGCACACCTTTAATGGGCGAGATTAAAATCGTAGCCTTCGATTTCGCGCCGAAGGGCTGGGCGGAGTGCAACGGTCAATTGTTGCCCATCAACCAGAACCAGGCGCTCTTCTCGCTGCTGGGAACGGCCTTTGGCGGTAACGGCCAAACCAACTTTGCGCTGCCAGACCTGCGAGCCCGCTTGCCGATGCACGCCGGCGCAACACACTTTCGCGCGGAAAGAGGGGGCCAGGAGGCGCATACTGTGACCCAGAGTGAGATGCCGCAACACCAGCACTTTCTCAGCGGCTCGAACACGCTCGGCACGATTGACGACCCCTCAGCCTCGGGCGAGCCCTTCGTTCTGGCCGGATCGGCGGTCGATGTTTATAGAGCCGCGACCAGTCTTGTGACTATGAATGCGGAATGCGTTTCGAACGTCGGCGGATCGCAGGCGCACACGAACCTGATGCCTTACACGACCCTCATCTTCTGTATCGCCCTCACAGGACTATTCCCCAGCCAAGACTAGAAGGAGACCAGCATGTCACAACCATATATAGGTGAGATCAGGATGTTCGCCGGCAACTTCCCCCCGAGCGGATGGCTGTTTTGCGAAGGCCAGTTGATTCCAATCTCCGAAAACGATGCGCTCTTTATCCTGCTTGGGACGGCCTATGGCGGCGACGGACAGGAAACCTTCGGCCTTCCAGACCTGCGCGGTCGTATACCGATGCATCGCGGCCTGACCCACCCGGTTCGGGGCGAGATGGGCGGCGTCGAGTCGGTTACGCTGACGACCCAGCAGATTCCCATTCACACGCATGCGGCGCTGGCCTCGTCCGACTCAGGCACGTCCAGATTCCCTAGCGGGTTGCTGCTCGGGCGTGCGAGCGCAGACTTTTACACGACGGATACGGCGGCGTTCCCCCTACATTCCTCCTCGATCAACCCTGTCGGCGGCAGCCAGCCACACGACAACATGCAGCCGTACCTCTGCGTCAACTTTATCATCTCGTTGTTCGGGGTCTTCCCGACACTAACGTAAGGAGGGCTTTATGTCTGCACCATTTGTCGCTGAGATCAGAATCTTCCCCTACACTTTCGCGCCGAGAGGCTGGGCCTTCTGCGACGGGCAGCTTATGCCGCTCTCGCAGAACACGGCCCTCTTCTCGCTCCTCGGGACTGTCTACGGAGGCGACGGCAAATCTACGTTTGCGCTGCCCGACATGCAGGATCGCGTGCCCATGCATCCGGGCTCTTTCAACAACCCGGGCCCCGGCCTGAGCGGGCACTCTTTGGGTGAGATGGGCGGCGAGGATTACGTCACGCTGCTCACGTCCGAGATACCTGTTCATAGCCACGTCTACAGTCAATCCGTGAGGGCCGCAGACAACCTTAATCCTGTCGGTCTGACGATAGGAACTGGAACGGCTCTTTACCTTGCGCCCCCGGCCACTGTGACGCTGAACCCTCTGGCTCTCAGTCCGGCTGGCGGCAGTCTCCCCCATAACAATTTGCAGCCGTACCTGACTTTGTATTTCTGTATAGCGCTTCAGGGAGTCTTCCCGCAGCGTCCATAGTGGACTCCCATTTGTCCTGACGGCGAGGTGGCGCTCGCTTCGACCGCCGCCAAGATATTTGTACTGACCCTTACTGAATAATCGCTGTTTGCCCGCAGTCATCATTAATGGCTGCGGGCACAGTCAAGCAGTATCACTGGCTGTCCTCCTAGAGCCTTAAGCGCGTACTCCCGCGCGCAACGACTCTCCCGACTTCAGCCTCCCGACCAAATCCCCTGCAACGCGTCCCCAAACACGTTGCTTTATCTTGGAAGGAGTTCCCCTAATGCTTCGCACTCCCAATCATACAACCCGCATTAAGTCTGCAAAAAATAGGTTCGCAAAAAAGAGAACAGTTATCAAGAATCCATTGCTGTTCAGCTTATTGGCAGTGATGGCTTTAGGGGCAATCGTACTTTCCGTCTCTTCCGTCTCCGTGCATTCCAGCAGCACGAAGGACGCCGCGAAGTCCGGCGACTCGCGTGCCCAGCAGAAAGACGGCGGCGCGCAGACGGGCGGCCGCGACGCGCGCGAAGCCTCGACCGCAAAGCCGTCGAGCGCAGTCTCCGTCCAGAATCAAGCGGTCGCCGGCCCTCCTAGCAGGGGCAGCGCGAAAAGCAGCCGGCCTTTGATGAATCACATGCTCGCGCGATTCTTCCCCACGCTCGCCAACACGACCGTCACGGCCACCAAGAAGGATGCGCTGCTGGTTGATCTGAATAACGACGGCGTCGCCAATCCCGGCGACACGCTCAGGTATACCGTCACGATCACCAACACGGGCGGCATGGACGCTACGGGGCTGACCTTTAACGACACGCCCGACAACAATACTACGGTCGTGCCCGGCTCTGTGAAGACGACGCCGATTGCGGGCGACGACACCTACAGCGCTCTAGGC